>DAOMFQ010000113.1:0-7501 GCA_035429905.1 Gemmatimonadales bacterium | reverse complement strand
GTGAAGGAAACGAACTCCATGTCGTGCCGGTACGTCGCCGGATCCGAGAAACCGCAGTGCACGCAGATCGGCACACCGCCGCAGCCGAAGAAGATGCGGGGCCCGCTTCGCAAGAAGATCGCCAAGCAGAAGATCGCCGACCTCAAGGCCTACATGGACAGCGTCAAGACGCTGGTGGCCAAGTACGTGCCGCCGGAGCAGGCGCTGATCCAGAAGGCGCAGCAGCGGGGAGATGTGGCGGTGGCGCCCAATCCGTCCAACGGCACCTTCAAGGTGACGGTCAGCAACTACATCCAGCAGGGCGACGCCGTGGCCGTCGTGGTGCACCAGGAGGACAACCACCTGGCGGGGCTCAGGGTGGCCACGTGGCTGAATGATCCGACCGCGGCGGTGTCGCTCGACGTCAGCTTCACTACCCTGGCAAGCACCGGGGTCAGCTTCCCGATCAAGAAGGTGCTGACGGCCGAGGCCAAGGGTGTCGTGGTCACGATCACCAGCAGCAACTTCGCGCTGGCGGTCGGGCAGTAGGAGTGGCAGCGCCCGGGCGCCGCGCTCAGGGAGTGAAGCGCGCGGCGCCGGGGGCGGGTGTCCAGGGCGTCTTCGGCTCGAAGTAGGCCCACAGCAGCGCCGAGATGGTCCGCAGCAGCACGTACCCCTCGTTGGACGGCTCCCAGCTCTCGTCCTGCTGGTTCTTGGTGATCACGCAGAAGACGTAGTCGCCGGCCGGCGCGTTCACCAGCACCACCTCCGAACGGGAGCGGTTGACCGCTCCCTGCTTCGAGGCCGCCTGCACCCACGGCGGGACCTGGCTCAGCGCCTCCCCGTTCCAGTAGATGCGGGTGAGCATCCGGTACATCTGCTGGTCGGCCGCCGGGCTGACCGCCTTCTGCTCCCGCACCAGCACCAGCAATTCCGCCATTTCCCGCGGCGTCGTCTGCCCCCAGCCATACTGCTTCCAGTTGTCCTGCCGGCCCGGCGTGCGGGAATTCACGCGCGTCGAGTCGAAGCCGTGCCGCGACAGCCACTGATTGACGGAGTCACCGGTGCCGGCCAGCGCCTGCAGCCAGAGCGCGGCGGTGTTGTCGCTCGTGGTGATCATGAGCATCGCCACCTTGGCGAGCTCGAGCGAGGTGCTGTCCTTGGCGTGGGCCAGGAGGTCGTCCTCGTCGGAGTAGGCGAGCGAGTCGGTGTAAAGCAGCCTCTGCAGGAACCCCAGACGCCCGTCCTCCATCGCCTGGAAGGTGGCGAGGAGGATCGGCAGCTTGATCATGCTCGCCGTCGGGAAGAGCTCGTCCGCGCGAATGGCCGCGGTCTGCCCGGTCCGGAGGTTTCGCACGTAGACACCGACGTCGCCGTGAAATCCCTGCACCGCCGTGCTGAGCCGCGCCTGGAGTTCGGCGTCAACCTTCGGTGGCGCGGGCGGTGCGGTAAGCGAGGGCGGCGCGCCCGCGCAGCCGAGGAGCGCGGTGAGGAGCAGGGCATGAACGGAACGAATCATTGCGCCGCCGCGGAGAAGGAGAAGGGGGCGTTGAGGGCGGTGAGGACGGCGCCGTCGCGCCCATAGACATCGGGCCGAAAATTGAGCGCGCCGTCTTCCGCCGGCCACGCCGTCCAGTAGAGGATGAGGATCGGCACCGGGTCGGGCAGGGCGATGGGCGTCTCCGTTTCCCGGGCCACCACGCTGTCGAGCGCCGCCTCGGTCCAGGTGGAGTCGTTCAGGAGCGCCAGGGCCAGCTGCATCGGGTGCTGGACGCGAATGCAGCCGTGGCTGAACGTCCGGCGGGATTGCTGGAAGAGTGCGCGCGCCGGCGTGTCGTGGAGATACACCGCGTAGGCGTTGGGAAAGAGGAACTTGACCCGGCCCAGCGGGTTCTGGCTGCCCGGCGCCTGCACGATGCGGTACGGGAGGGTCCGGCCGTCGTACTTGCTCCAGTCGACGTCCGTCGGATTGACCACCTCGCCGGTGCCGTCGAGCACCTGCATGCCGTTCCGGGCCAGGTAGGTGGAGTCGCGCAAGATGTCGGGCAGCACCTCGTCAGTGAGGATCTGCGGAGGCACCGTCCAGGTGGGGTTGAGGACGAGCGTCGTGATTCGGGACTGGAACTCCGGGGTCTGCAGGTAGGGCTCGCCCACGACTGCCCGCCCCGACCAGACGAGGCTGTCGTCCCGGACGAAGTAGGCCCGGTAGGCCGGGATGTTGACGGCGACGAATGTGCGCCCGAGGCCCGGGAGCACCCAGCGGGCCCGCTCGAGGTTCACCCGGAGGGTCTTGATCCGGAGCATGGGCGGCGCGTTGAGCTCCGCGCGAGTCCTCGGCCCGAGAACCCCGTCCGGCGCCAGCCCCAGCCGGGCCTGGAAGTGTGCGACCGCCTGCGACAGCGCCCGGTCGTAGCGCTCGCCACCGCTGTCGGCCGCCGTCGTGGGAAGATCGTCGGTCGCCGCGAGGCGGCGACGCACCGCCGGTACCCGTGGGTCAGTCATCCCCACCTCGAGGTCGGGTCCGGGGTCGATCGGGGGCCAGCCGCCGGCCGCCTGGGCCGCGCGGTAGCGCGCGAGCTCGGTACGCAACCGGAGGTACAGCGGATGCCGGGGCGCGAGTGCCGCCACCGCGCCGGCCAGCGTGTCGGAACTCACCAGCTGTTCGAGGATCGGCGGCGGCCCCGGGGGCGTGGCGGGCTGGACGCCCCAGGCGGCGCCGATGTTGGCGGGGTTCACTTTGCCGTAGCGGAGGGAAAAGGCGAGGCGGGTGAGCGCCTCGGTGGCCAAGAGGTCGACATCGGCGCGGAGCGCCGCGGGAGCGTGCGGCGAGGTGGCGAGCGGGGTCAGTCGCTCGAGGGATTCGAGCAGGTAGTCCGAAGGGTTGAGGCCGTCATCCGCCGAGGCGCGGACGGCCTGCTGCAGCGCCGCGAGCCGGGTGGGGTCGGTCCAGGCGGGCTGGTACTCGCGTTGGGCGTAGAAGGCCGGCAGGGCGTCGCGGGCGCGCAGCCGGACTCCCTGCACGACGATGCTGCCATCAGTCTGGAGCGTCTCGGCCCGTGCGCGGATGAGGGCCGCCACAGAGTCTGCCTGCTGGGCCGCGGCCGGCGCGGCCAGCAGGACCACACACCCCAGCGAACCCAGCAGCCTGGTGCGACTCACGGACTCCAGCTGTTGTTCTTCCGATTCACGTCGGGGAGCTTCTGCTCCGGGTCCACCTCGACCCGGACCACCGCGGCGCCGGGCACGGTGAACGTGTAGCTGGTGTGCCCGTCAAGCCAGTACTTGACCGGGATCTTCTCGAGCACCGCCGAGCTGTCGCTCCGCGTCACCTTCACCTCGCCGGGCATCGGGGCCAGGCCCTTGTCCACGATGACGATTGTGGTGCCGCCCGGACCGGGTGTCACGCTCGCCACGCTCTGGTCCACGGTCCATGTTTCCCAGAACCAGGTGCGCCAGAACCACCCCATGTCCTGGCCGGTCACGTCCTCGAAGCTGTAGAAGAAGTCCCAGGGCGTGGGGTGCCGGTACTGCCAGCGGAGCCCGTAGGTCCGGAACGCCTTCTGGAACAGCTCCGGGCCGTACATGCTGCGGAGCGTCATGAGGATGGTGGCCGGCTTCATGTAGCTCGCGATGCCGTAGCCGGTGCCGGTGTCGTAGCGGTCGCCGTGGCGCATGAGCGGCTCCTCCATGCCCATGGTCGCCACCTGGCCGTAAATGTTCCGGTCCTGCTCCTCGGCGTCGCGACCGGCGAAGTAGGCGTTCTCCCCTTGCAGGCCGTTGAACTCGGTGAGCCCCTCGTCCATCCAGGCATGCCGCGTCTCGTCCGAGCCCACCTGCATCGGGAACCACATGTGCGCCAGCTCGTGCACCGTCACGCCGTAGAGGCCGAAGGTGTCGGGCTGGAAGCCGCCGATGCAGGTGATCATCGGGTACTCCATGCCGCCGCACGACTCGGGGCCCTGCATGGCGGTCGCCACCGGCCAGGGGTAAGGCCAGAGGTAGCCGGACAGGAACTCGATCGAGTGCCGAGCGTACCGGGCGTCCTGGGCCCATTTCGAGGCGGCGTTGCCAGGCAGCCAGAAGGTGTGGATCAGGGCGTAGTCCGGCGTGCCGTTGCCGTCGCGGTCGCCGACCCTGGCGCGGGTCGCGTCCATCACGTACTTGTCGGACACGCCCCAGGCGAAGTCCCGGACGGTGTCGGCATGGAACCGCCAAGTGAGGCTCGGGCCGGCGAGGGTCGCCTTGCCCGCGCCGCGGTCGGCTTCGGCCACCACGTGCACCACGGTGTCCGAGGCGAGCGCCATGCCCACCCGCTGCATGGTCTGGGGCGTCAGCACCTCGGCCTGATTCACCAGGCTGCCGGTGGCGCCGATCAGGAAGCCGGCGGGCACCGTGAGCGCCACGTCGTAGCTCCCGTACCCCATGTAGAACTCGGCGTTGCTCATGTACGGGTCGAGCTGCCAGCCGACCACGTCGTCGTAGACCGCCATCTGGGGATACCAGTAGCTGATGAAGGCGAGGTCGTCGGTCCGTCCACCGCGTGGCGCGCCCTCCGGCGGCACCGTGAGGCTCCAGGCGAACTCGAGGTCCACGCTGTCGCCCGCGGCCAGTGCCGGCGTGAGCGGAATCGACATCACGGTGCTGTTGACCTTGTACCCGCGCGCCTTGCCGGTGGCCTCCGCGATCGTCACACCGCGCGCCGCGACGCGCGAAACGGTGACCCCGCCGGTCAGCGGCACGGTCTCGTTCCGGACCGCGCCCGGCGCGAAGAGGTTGTCGCGCAGGTGCACGTACACCGTGGTCAGCTGGCGCGGCGAGCGGTTGTAGTACCGGATGGTGCCGGTGCCGGTGAGGAGCCCGGTGGCGGGAGCGTAGGTGGCGGCCAGGTTGTAGCGGGCCCACTGCTGCCAGTACTTCGGGCCTGGCTGCCCTGTGCGGGTGCGGGTGCCGTTGGTGACGGCGCGCCGAAATCCGGGCGATTCGTCCACCGGATAGGGCACCGGACGCGTGGCCGTGTCGGCGGCGACGGACTGCACGGGCACCGGCGCGGCCGACGGGGTGGACGGCGCGCAGGCGGCGACCAGGCAGGCGCCGAGGCCCGCCAGCAAGTTCGACGTATGCGAGCGGCGGGCCGCGATCACCATAAACGCCTCTTCACGGTGGAGGGGGGAACAGGGAACCTAGCCGACCCCTAGCCGGGTGTCATCCCGGGCATAGGTTACACGGCATGACGAACTTGCGACGTGTGACCTCGTCTTCCCTCGTGCTGTTCGCGGGTGCGGTTGTGGCCGCCTGCGGTGGTGAGTCCTTCGAGGCGCCACCGCCGGCGATGGTGACCGGCGTCGTGGTGGAGTCCCTGCCCCCCGTGCCGCCCTCCCGGCTCGAGCTCCCGGTTGCCTACGACCTGGCACCCGCGCTGGCCTGGCTTGAGACAGAGGTGCCGGGCAACATTGGCAGCATGGACAAGCAGATCCGTGTCAACGACCGCACGAAGATCGCCTTCGCCATCACGCGTGAGCCGTTCCGGGTCAGTTTCGCCCCGCAGACCATCACCATCTCGTCGGTGCTGCACTACCAGGGCCGGGGGTGGTACAACCCGCCGGTGCTGCCCGAGATGAGCGGCTCCTGCGGCACCGGCGACGTGCGTCCGCGCGCGCGGCTGACCCTTCGCGTGACAGGGCGGATCGACTCGACCTGGACCTTGCGGACCAAGTCCACCGTCGAGGCGGTCCCGCTGACCGACACCGAGCGCGACCAGTGCGAGGTGACCGCGGCCCATATCGACGTGACCACCAAGGTGCTGGGCGCCGCGGAGGGGGCGCTGCAAAAGGAGCTGACGAAGGTCGACCGCAAGCTCCGCGCGTATCCGCTGCGCGCAGAGGTCGAGGGCGTCTGGGCCACGATGCAGAGTCCACTCCGGCTCACCGACAGCCTCTGGCTCCTCATCAATCCGGTGTCGGTGCGCTTTCTCCCGTTCACGACGCTGCGGGACACGCTCCACTGGCAGGCCGGCCTGGAGGCCAATCCACGAATCGTCGGCGGGGCAAAGCCACCCGCGTCGACCAATCCGCTGCTTCCGCCGGACCGAAGCGAGCCTCCCCCGCCGGCGCTGCTCATCCTGAGTGAGGGGCGTCTGCCGTACGACGTGGCCGAGGACATCCTGTCCAAGGCGCTCAAGAAGACCAAGATCAAGGTGGGCCGGCGCACCCTCAAGATCGAGCACCTGAAGCCGGCTCCCTTGGGCGACGGCCGCGTGTCGGTGGCGCTGACCCTCTCGGGGGCGGCGAACGGCACGCTCTACGCCGTCGGCCATCCGCAGATCGATTCGGCAGGCGTGCTCACCATGCCCGACCTCACGATCGACGCCGGCTCGACCGACGCGCTCACCGGGGCGCTTGCCTGGCTCGCGTCCAGCGATGCCATCACGCAGATGCTCCGGGAAGCCATCCGGGTGAACCTGGCGCCCACCATCGAGAAGGCGCGGGTCCTGGCGGAGAAGAACATGAACCGGGAGTTGGCGCCGGGCCTGGGGATCCGGACGACCCTCACGAGCGCGGTGCCCGCCGGGGTGTGGGCGGCCCCCGATGCGCTGGTGGCCCGCGTGATCGTCAAGGGCACGGGCGCCCTGGTGATCACCCTCTATCCGCCGGGCGCGGAGCCCGCCGACTCCACGCCCTGACGGTTCCTTCGCCGGCATTCCGCCGGCCGGAGTGCACGGCCGGCCGCGGAATTACTTGCCGACCGCCGGCAGCTTGGCGAACAGCTTGTCCACCGCCTTCTGCACCGCCTCCTGCGTCGGCACCTTGCCGGTGGCCTCGTGCTTGTAGATCCCGCGCCAGGCCAGCGTGCCGGACTTCAGGTCCACCAGGTCCACCACCACTCCCGACTGCCGGGACTGCACGTCGGTCGTCTGCGACCCGTAGTAGCCGTAATCCCACCCGC
The DNA here is from genome assembly GCA_035429905.1 of Gemmatimonadales bacterium. Taxonomy (GTDB): domain Bacteria; phylum Gemmatimonadota; class Gemmatimonadetes; order Gemmatimonadales; family GWC2-71-9; genus SPDF01. The sequence continues at coordinate 580 of DAOMFQ010000113.1, read as the reverse complement.
CCCAGCAGGACGCCCCGCCGCACACGTTCGAACTCGCCACGCCGCTTGCCGTGGAGTAGTTGGCGTTCACCTGGGTCTGGGTGAACTTCGAGCCGACCGCGAAGCGGACCACGAACTCGGCGTGGGCGGAGTCGGTCAGCCGGTAGCCCTTGTCGAGCAGTTCCGCGTCGATGGCGGCCTTGATGCGCTGGTGGATGATCGGGCTCTGCTCCACCACGCCCTGCTGGTTGGGCACGTGCTGGGGCGGCGGGCCCCACACGTAGGTGGCGGCGCCGGGCATCGGGATGCCTGGGTCCTGTGTGACGGTGATCGTGGCGCCGCCGCAGGCGGCGAGTGCAAGGGCGGCGAGTGGCAGGAGCGAGCGGCGCATGGGTCCCCGTTGGGTGTGAGTCTGAGTTCGAATTATACGCAACGGTCCGACACGCCGTAACCCGCTCCCGCCGCGTGCACGCCTAGTACCGGTAGTGGTCCGGCTTGTACGGTCCCTCGGGCTTGACGCCGAGGTAGCCGGCCTGCTCCGGCGTGAGCTGCGTCAGCTTGACGCCGAGCTTGCCGAGGTGGAGCCGCGCCACCTTCTCGT
>DAOMFQ010000112.1:0-7525 GCA_035429905.1 Gemmatimonadales bacterium | reverse complement strand
AGCGCCCCCAGGACGAACTGAAGTAGTGCCCGCCGCGTCGCTCGCGCGCGAGGTGTTCGGCGCCCGGTTCCAGAATCCGATCGTGCTCGCCTCGGGCACGGCCGGCTACGGCCGCGAACTCGAGGGCGTCATGGACCTCGACCGCCTCGGCGGGCTGGTCACCAAGGCGGTCTCGCTCGAGCCCAGGCTCGGGAACGCGCCGCCCCGGGTGGCGGAATTCCGGGGCGGGATGCTGAACTCCGTGGGGCTCGCCAATCCCGGACTGGCACAGGTGCACGCCGAGGAACTTCCGTGGCTCCTCGGACGGCTCCGCGCCGCGCGCGTGCTCGTGAACGTGGTCGGCTTCACACTGGGCGAATACGCCGCCGTCATCGAGGGGCTCGACGATCTCGACGGCATCACCGCCTTCGAGTTGAATCTTTCCTGCCCCAACACCGCGGCGGGCGGCCTCGAGTTCGGGGCCGATCCCGTGGCCGTGGCCGAGGTCATCGCCCGCTGCCGCCGGGTCACGCGACGTCCGCTGGTGGCCAAGCTCTCTCCCGCGCTGCCGGACATCGCCGCCATGGCGGTCGTCGCGCGCGACGCGGGCGCGGACGGCGTGGCGGTGGTGAATACGCTGCCCGGCCTGGCGCTCGATGCCCACGGGCTGGCACGGCTGGGCAATGGGAACGGCGGGGTGAGCGGCCCGGCACTGCTTCCCACCGGTGTGCTCGCGGTGCGGCGCGTGGTGGAGCGGGCGCCGGGGCTGCCGGTGATCGGCCTGGGCGGCGTCCGGAGCGCGGACGACGTCCGCCAGTACCTCGCGGCCGGTGCCTCGCTGGTGGGCATCGGCACCGGCGGCATGGCGGATCCGCGCCTCCCCGGCCGCATCATCCGCGACCTGGAGGGTGCGCGTGGCTGAGGTGGTGCTGGCGCTCGACGTCGCATCGGCGGACGCCGCGCGTCGTCTGCTCGACCGCCTGCCGGCACTTCGCTGGGCCAAGATCGGCTCCGTGCTGATGACCCGCGAGGGCGCCCCGTTCATTGCAGAATTGCGCGCGCGGGGCCTCCAGGTGTTTCTCGACCTCAAGTGGCATGACATCCCCAACACGGTTGCCGGTGCCGTGGGCGCGGCCGCCGCGCAGGGGGTGTCCATGGCGACGGTCCACACGCTGGGCGGGGAGCCGATGCTGCGCGCGGCGCAAGCGGCTGCGGGGTCACTCGGGCTGGTCGGGGTGACGGTCCTGACCTCCCACGACGCCGCGGCGTACGCCGGCGCCCTCGGCCGGCCGACAGTGCGGCTCGAGGAGGAGGTGCGGAGGCTCGCCGTGGCGGCGGCCTCGGCGGGCCTGCGCGGCGTGGTCTGCGCGCCGGCGGAAATCGCCGTGGTCCGTCCTGTACTCGCGACGGGTGCCTGGATTGTGGTGCCCGGCATCCGCCGGGCCGCCGACGCCACCGGGGACCAGGTCCGGGTCGCCACGCCCCGCGAAGCCGCCGCCCTCGGAGCGACCCACCTGGTGGTCGGCCGGCCCATCCTGACCGCCACGGACCCCGCCGGAGTACTGACCGAATTGATGGCCGAGGCCGCCGCCCGATGATCCGCTCCCTGGCCCTAACGTGTGGGCTTCTGCTCACCTTGGCGGGTACCTCCCCGCCTTCGCGCCTCCCCGCCTCGCTGGCCGAGGCCGGCGACAGCGCACGCGTCGCCTGGCAGCGGCGGGATCTCGCGGCCTTCCTCGGGGCTGCCGGTGGGGGGCGGCTTCTGGTGTCGCTCCCCGGCGGCCAGCAGTCGGCGCCGATCACCCCGGACCAGGCCCGGGCCCTGCTTTCTGCCTATGTGCAAGGGAGCGAAGAAGTTACGACGTCGCTAAACGGCGCCCGGACCGTGGATTCCACGCGCGGGTATGTCGAGCTCCTCCGCCGATTCCGGCTGGTCGGCATTCCCGGCGAACGGGAGTCGCTCATCCTCCTCGGCTACCGTCGGGGACGCGAGTTTTGGGTGCTCACCGAGGTCCGAATCGCTTCGTAGACATTCCCTTGCGTTGTGTCCGGGCCAGTTCTATATTGGTCAGCTACCTCAAAGTCTGGTCCTGGAGAGTTTCCGTGAAGGTTCGCTCGAGTGTGAAGCCGATCTGTGAACACTGCAAAGTCGTGAAGCGACAGGGCGTTGTTCGCATCATCTGCAAGCGCAATCCCAAGCACAAGCAACGGCAGGGCTGATCATGGCGCGTATTGCCGGCGTGGACCTTCCGCGCGAAAAGCGGGTCGAAATTGCCCTGACGTACATCTTCGGCGTGGGCCGGCCCACCAGCGGCCGGATCCTCACCGAGGCCGGCGTCAGCCCCGACACGCGGGTCCGTGACCTCTCGGACGCCGAGGTGGCGCGGCTTCGCCAGTTCATCGAGCGGGCGCTCAAGGTGGAAGGCGCGCTCCGGACCGAAGTCGCCATGAACATCAAGCGACTGATGGATATCGGCAGCTATCGCGGCTCGCGGCACCGCCGGGGTCTCCCGGTGCGTGGGCAGCGCACCCACACCAATGCCCGGACCAAGAAGGGTCCGCGGCGGGCCATCGCTGGCAAGAAGAAGGCGACCAAGAAGTAACCATGACTGCACCGACTCCTGCGCCGAAGGCGCCCAGCGTCAAGCGCTCCAAGAAGATCGTCGAGTCCGAGGGCATCGCCCACATCTCGGCCACCTTCAACAACGTGCTCATCACCATCACCGACATGAAGGGCAACGCCCTCGCGTGGGGGACGGCCGGCAAGGCGGGGTTCAAGGGCTCGAAGAAGTCCACGCCCTTCGCCGCCACCGTGGCCGCCGAAGGTGCCGGGCGCGAAGCCATGAACCTCGGCGTGCGCCGGGTGCACGTCCGTGTGCAGGGCCCGGGCAGCGGCCGCGAGTCGGCCATCCAGGCACTGGCCTCCGTGGGGCTCCGGGTGGTCTCCATCCGCGACGTCACCCCGATTCCTCACAACGGGTGCCGTCCCCCGAAGAAGCGGCGGGTCTGATCCATGTCACGCTACACTGGTCCCAGCTGCCGGCTCTGCCGCCGCGAGGGCACGAAGCTGTTCCTGAAGGGCACCCGCTGTCTGACGGAGAAGTGCGCGGTCGAGCGCCGGGCCTACGCGCCCGGCCAGCACGGCCAGGGCACCGGCCGCGGCCGCAAGCCGTCGGAGTATTCCAAGCAGCTGCGTGAAAAGCAGAAGGTCAAGCGGATGTACGGCCTCACCGAGGGCCAGTTCCGCAACCTGTTCGAGAACGTGAGCCACGAGCCGGGCGTCAAGGGCACCAACCTGCTGATCGGCCTCGAGTCGCGCCTCGACAATATCGTCTACCGGATGGGCTTCGCCTCGAGCCGCAAGGCGGCGCGGCAGCTCGTCAACCACGGCCACGTCGAGGTGAACGGCCGTCGGGTGGACATCGCGTCCTACACCGTCATGCCCGGACAGGAAGTCCGGGTGGCCCCGGCCAGCCGCGACCTCGTCGCCGTCAAGGCGGCGCAGGAGTACGCGTCGCGCGGGGCCCCGGTTTCCTGGCTCACCGTCGACGGCGACAAGGCCGCCGGCCGGTACGTCGAGCGTCCCACGCGTGAGGCCATCCCGGTCAACGCGCAGGAACAGCTCATCGTCGAGCTTTACTCGAAGTAAGTGGTGGCCCGCTCATGACCATTGACCTGACCGGACTCGTCCGCCCGCACCTGCTCGAAATGAGCCGGCGCGAGGACCATCCGAACGCCGCCGAGTTCCGCCTCCAGCCGTTGGAGCGGGGTTTCGGTTATACCCTCGGCAATTCGCTCCGCCGCCTCCTGCTCTCCTCGCTGCGCGGCAGCGCGGTGTGGGGCTTCCGGCTCGACGGAGTCGTGCACGAGCACCAGACCGTCCAGGGCGTCCTCGAGGACATCCACCAGGTCGTCCAGCGCCTCAAGGGGCTGACGCTGGTGCTGTCGCCCGACGTCGACGAGGCGGTCCTGCACATCCGGAAGAACGGCCCGGGTCCGGTCTACGCCCGCGACATCCAGCCCCACGGCGCCGTGACCGTCATCAATCCCGATCACCTGCTCTTCACCGTGCAGGAGGATCGCGACGTGTCGGCCGAGCTGTACGTCAACAAGGGCCGCGGCTACGTCGAGTCCGAGCTGCACCCGTTCGACCGGTCGCTCCCGGTGGACCTGGTGCGCATCGACGCCATCTACAACCCGGTCACCCGCGCCAACTTCACGGTGGCCGAGACCCGCGTGGGCCAGCGCACCGACTACGACCGGCTCACGGTCACCGTCGAAACCAACGGCACCATCTCGCCCGAGGACGCGGTCGCCTACGCCGCCGCCCTGGCGCAGGAGCACTTCCGCTACTTCGTCGAGTTCGGCAAGGTGCCGGTCATGCGCGAGCCCGCCCCGATCCTCTCCGAGGCCGGCGGCGACCTGCGCCAGAGCCTGTCGCGCCCCATCGACGACCTCGGCCTGTCGGTGCGCTCGCTCAACTCGCTCAAGAATTCCAACATCCGCACGCTGCAGGACCTCATCGCCTACACCGAGGACGACCTCCTCAAGGTCAAGAACGTCGGCGAGAAGGCGGTCTCCGAAATCGTCGAGCTGCTCCAGAAGGAAGGGCTCGCCTTCGGTCACGTCCTCGACGAAGTCGCCGGTGTGCTGCGCCCGAAGGGTGGCGAGGCGCCGGCGGCCGCGCCGCACGGCAACGGGGAGATCGCGTAAATGCGTCATCGCGCCAAGGGACGCCAATTGTCCCGGACGTCGGCCCATCGCCGCGCGCTCCTGAACAACATGGCCACCAGCCTGTTCAAGCACGACGGCATCGTCACCACCGAAGCCAAGGCGAAGGAGCTCCGGCCGTTCGCCGAGAAGCTCATCACCCTGGCCCGCCGCGGCGACCTGCACGCCCGCCGGCTCGTCGGGCGGAACATCAAGGACCGTGAGGTGCTTGGCCGCCTGTTCGCCGAGCTCGGGCCGCGCTTCGCCGCCCGTCCCGGCGGCTATACCCGCATCCTCAAGATGGGGCACCGACCCGGCGATGGCGCCGACGTGGCCCGCATCGAGCTGCTCGCGGAGTAAGGGTGGCATCACCTGCCTCCGGAACGACGAAGGGGACCCGCGAGGGTCCCCTTTTTTACAGCGATGCGTCCGGCGGCGCCCGCCGCCGAGGCGGGCCGCGCCGTGCCTCAGCTGGCCTTGGCGATCTTGTTGCCCTTGATGCACTGGGTGCACACGCGGACCCGCTTCGGCGCGCCGTCCTTGAGGACGCGGACCGTCTGCAGGTTCGGATACCAGCGGCGGTTGGTGCGGTTCTTGGCGTGGCTGACGTTGTTGCCGGTGACCGGCCCCTTGCCACACACGGTGCATACCCGTGCCATAGGTCCATCCCTCAAGGCGTTACGACATTGACGGTGCAACTGGAAACCGCCAAATCTAACCGGGTCCCTGCCCGGACACAACCACCCCTGGGAGAGCGCCATGGCTGAGCGCAGGCGCGCGTTGATCACCGGCATCACGGGCCAGGACGGCTCCTACCTGGCCGAACTGCTCCTCGCCAAGGACTACGAGGTGTTCGGGGTCGTCCGGCGTACCAGTCACCACGGCCTGGAGCGGATCGACCACATCGCCGACCGGATCACCGTCCTCCCGGCGGACCTCCTCGACCAGCACTCGCTCACCGTGGCCCTGCAGGAAACCAAGCCGCACGAGGTCTACAACCTCGCCGCGCAGTCCTACGTGCCCACCTCCTGGTCGCAGCCGGTCCTCACCGGGGAGTTCACCGCCCTGGGCGTCACGCGCATGCTCGAGGCCATCCGCCTGGTGCATCCGTCGGCCCGGTTCTACCAGGCGTCGAGCTCCGAGATGTTCGGGAAGGTGACGGAAACCCCGCAGCGGGAAACCACCCCCTTCTACCCGCGATCCCCGTACGGCGTGGCCAAGGCGTACGGCCACTGGATCACGGTCAACTACCGGGAGTCCTACGGCCTCTACGCCGTGAGCGGCATCCTCTTCAACCACGAATCGCCGCGGCGGGGCATCGAGTTCGTCACGCGGAAGGTGACCGACGCGGTGGCCCGCATCAAGCTGGGCCGCGCCAGGGAGCTCCGGCTCGGCAACCTCGACGCACACCGCGACTGGGGCTACGCCGGCGACTACGTGGACGCGATGTGGCGGATGCTCCAGGCCGACCAGCCCGGCGACTACGTGATCGGCACCGGGGTCATGCACAGCGTCCGGGATCTGGTCGAGACCGCCTTCGGCCACGCGGGACTGGACTGGAAGCAGTACGTGAAGACCGACCCTGCCTTCATCCGCCCCGCCGAGGTGGACCTCCTGCTCGCCGATCCGACAAAGGCACGGGACCAGCTGGGCTGGACGCCGACGGTGGGCTTCAAGGAGCTGATCGCGATGATGGTCGACGCTGACCTCGCGCGGCACGGGGCGCGCTGATGCGGGTGTTCGTCACCGGCGCCGAGGGGTTTGTCGGCCGCACCATGGTCCGGACGCTGCTGGGGGCGGGGCACGAGGTGCGCGCCGGTATCCGGCCCGGCGGCCCGCTCGAGGTGCCGGGGCTGTCTCCTGCCGAGCGGGCGGCCGTGGGCCGGGTCCCGATCGAGCTCCTCGACACGGCCTCGGTCGAGTCGGCGCTCGCCTGGCGGCCCGAGGCCGTGGTGCACCTGGCGGCGATCGCCTCCGGTGTGGACGCCCGGCGCGATGTCGGTGCGGCGTGGGCGGTCAACGCCTCGGGCACTGCGCGGGTCGCCGATACCCTCGGCCGCCTGCGCGAGCGGGGCGAGGCCGACCCGGTGCTGCTCGTGGTCTCGAGCGGGGAGGTGTACGGTGGGGGGGTGGAGCGCCCGCGCCGCGAGGACGACCCGCTGGTTCCCTGTTCGCCCTATGCGGCCAGCAAAGTGGGTGCGGAAATCGCCGCCCTCGAAGTCGGGCGCCGCACCGGCCTCCGCGTGGTCGTGGCGCGGCCCTTTCCGCACACCGGGCCAGGGCAGACCGACCGGGCCGTGACGCCGGCGTTCGCCGCCCGGCTCCGCGCGGTGCGACGTTCGGGCGCCGCGACGGTCCCGACCGGGAACCTGGACCCGGTGCGGGATTTCCTCCATGTGCAGGACGTGGTGAACGCCTATCTTGCCTTGCTGACGCGCGGCGCAGCGGGGCAGGCCTACAACGTGGCCAGTGGAGAAGGGATTTCGCTCCGCGAGCTCTTCAACCGCCTGGCGGCGCACCTGGGCGTCGCGGCAGCGCCGGTGGTGGACCCCGCCCTGGTGCGTACCGCCGACATTTCGCACCTGGTGGGCGACGCCTCCAGGCTGCGGGCCGCCACCGGATGGCGCCCAACGATCGCACTCGACCGGACCCTGAAGGAAGTAGCGGATGCCGAAGCGGACTGACATCTCCTCGATTCTCCTGATCGGCTCGGGCCCCATCGTCATCGGGCAGGGCGCGGAGTTCGACTACTCCGGCACCCAGGCCGTGCGGGCGCTGAAGGAGGAGGGCTACCGGGTCATCCTGGTGAACTCCAACCCCGCCACGATCATGACCG
>DAOMFQ010000111.1:0-7559 GCA_035429905.1 Gemmatimonadales bacterium | reverse complement strand
AGCCCGCCGATGATGAACATCGCCACGAACCCGAGGGCGAAGTACATCGGCGTCTTGTACTGGATGGAGCCGCCCCAGACGGTGCCGATCCAGTTGAAGATCTTCACGCCGGTCGGGATGGCGATGAGCATGGTGCCGAGCGAGAACACCGTGTCGGCCATCGGCCCCATGCCGGTGGAGAACATGTGGTGGCTCCACACCCCGAAGCCCAGGAAGGCGATGAAGCACCCGGAGAACACCATGGCCGCGTAGCCGAAGAGCGGCTTCCGGGAGAACACCGGCAGGACTTCGGAGACCACGCCGAACGCCGGCAGGATCAGGATGTACACCTCGGGGTGGCCGAAGAGCCAGAAGAGGTGCTGCCAGAGGACCGGGTCGCCGCCGCCGGAGGGCACGAAGAAGTGGGTGCCGAAGTTCCGGTCGAGCATCAGCAGCACGAGCGCCACGGTGATGATCGGGAAGGCCAGCAGCAGGAGGACCTGCGTGATGAGGCTCATCCAGACGAACATCGGCATCCGCATCATCTTCATGCCGGGCGCGCGCAGGTTGATGATGGTCACGAAGAAGTTGACTGCCGCCGCCAGCGAGGCGATGCCGAGGATCTGCAGGCCGATGATCCAGAAGTCGACGTTCAGGCCCGGGCTGTACTGCTTCGAGGTCAGGTTGGCGTAGGCGAACCACCCCATGTCGGGCGCGGCGTTGAACAGGAAGCTGGCGTTGAGCACCAGGCCGCCGAAGAGGAACACCCAGTAGCTGTAGGCGTTCAGCCTCGGGAAGGCGACGTCGCGGGCGCCGATCTGGAGCGGAATGAAGTAGTTGAAGAACATCGCCGAGAGCGGCATCACCCCCAGGAAGATCATGGTGGTGCCGTGCATCGTGAACAGCTGGTTGTACGCCTCCGGGGAGAGGAACGTCTTGTCGGGCGCGCCGAGCTGCCAGCGGATCAGCAGCGCCTCGAGCCCGCCCAGGAGGAAGAAGAGGAAGGCCGTGACGCCGTAGAGGATCCCGATCCGCTTGTGGTCCACGGTCGTGATCCAGCTCCAGAGCCCCTTCTTCTCCACGTAGCCCGCCTCCGCCCCGGCGTGCCCCATCGCAATCGTGGCCATCGCGTACCCTCTCGTCAGTTGCCGGCGGCGGTCATGGCGACCGCCGGGGGCGCAGGCACCGCGCGGAGCGACCGAAGGTACGCCACCAGCGCCGTGATCTCGTCGTCCGTGAGGCCCAGGTTGGGCATCAGCACCCCGACCTTGATGGCCTGGGGGTTGTGCAGCCAGCGGGCCAGGTTCGCGTCGGTGTTCGGCAGCCACCCCGCCGCGATGTGGGTGCGGTCACCGATGCCGGCGAGGTTGGGCCCGGTCATCGTCGGGGCGCCGACCGCCACCACCGCGTGACAGCCCACGCAGCCCTTGGTCATGAAGAGTTGCTGGCCCTGCGCCGCGAGCGAGTCGGCGGGCGGGGCGGCGGAGTCCGCCGCGGCGGCGGGAGCGCCGAGGGCCGCGAGGCCCTCGCGCCACGCCACGAAGGACGCCGAGTCCTGCGCGATGATCTGGAAGGCCATCCGGGCGTGCTGCGTGCCGCAGAACTCCGCGCACTGGCCGGGATAGGCGCCGGGGGTCTCGGTGCGGAACCAGAGCCGGTTGTCGCGCTTGGGGAAGACGTCACGCTTGCCGGCCAGTTGCGGGCTCCAGAAACTGTGGACCACGTCGCCCGTGGTCATCCGAAGGTCCACGGTCCGCCCGGTCGGCACGTGCATGTCGCCGGCGGTGACCAGGTTGTACTCGGGATACTTGAATTCCCACCACCACTGATGGCCCACCACCTCGATCACGAGGGGGTTGTCCTTGGGGACGTCGGCCGTCTTGAAGATGGTCTGGATGGTGGGAATGGCGATGAAGACGAGAATGACGGCGGGAATGACGGTCCAGACCACCTCGAGCATGGCGTTGCCGTGGGTCTGCGCCGGCTCGGCGTCGCCCGCCTTGCCGCGGTAGCGGAACAGCGCCCAGACCAGTGCCCCCTCGACCAGGAAGAAGACGATCGTCGCCAGCTGGAAAGACCGGCGGAAGACCTGGTCGAGCAGGGTGGCGAAGTCCGACTTGGGAGCCAGCGTGGTCTGGGGGTATCCGTCGGGCGCGCAGGCCGCCAGGACCAGACCGGCCAGCACAACGCACACTGCGGGCACCCACCGGGCGGTCCGCCGGAGGGAGGGAGTCCTGAGGGCCATTCCGTTCGTCCTGTTCGGCGAAGAATGCGGGAAATGGGCGGCCAAGCAGCCCGCATTTTACCGTCCGGAGGCCCCCGCGTCAATGAATCGAGGAAACGAAAGCCCGCCCCCCGTGGTCGCCATCGGGAGGCGGGACCTCCTATTCTTCCCTCAGGCGTCCGCCCCGAACGCTTCCCCCCCCCGACGGAGGTGCCCATGACCCCCGCTGAACGCGACGACTGCATCCGCCGGTACGCGGAAGGCGCCGCCCTGCTCTCCGCCGCCCTGGCCACCGTGCCGAGGGAAGCGATGCAATGGCGGCCCGCACCCGGAAAATGGTCGGCCCACGAGGTGATCGTCCACTGCGCCGACAGCGAAGCCAACGCCCACATGCGCGTACGCTACCTGCTCGGCGAGTCGAGCCCCACCATCGTCGGCTACGACCAGGACCACTGGGCCACCGAGATGGACTACCACGCCCATCCCCTCGACCTGGCGCTGGCCACGGTCCACGCCGTCCGGGCCAATACCGTCCCGCTACTCCGCCGGGTGACACCCGAGCAATGGGCCCGGGGCGGCCGCCACACCGAATCGGGACCTTACGGCCCCGAGGACTGGCTCCGGAGCTACGCCGCGCACCTCGAGACCCACACCAGGCAGCTCGAGCGCATCGTCACGGCCTGGAAGACACGCGGCTCCGCATAGCCTTCTCCACGTCGGCGGGCTGGCGGGGAGCCCCCGCAGACAGGAGTTCATAGCCGGTGGGCGTCACCACGACATCATCTTCGATCCGGACGCCGAGCTTCTCCGCAGGGATGTAGATGCCGGGCTCCACCGTGAACACCATGTTCGGCGCCAACGGCGTGGCGTAGTTGCCCACGTCGTGCACGTCCATGCCGAGCCAGTGACTGAGGCCGTGGATGTAGTACTGGTCGCAGGTGCCTGGGGCGCAGAGATCGCCGGAGTGGGCCTTCATGTACTCCCGCGAAATCTGGCCGAGCCTGCCCAGGGTGATGCCGGGCCGGATCGAATCCATGGCCGCCTGCTGCGTGGCGAGCACCAGGTTGTAGATGGCCAGCTGGCGCGGCGTGAACTTGCCGGACACCGGAATGGTCCGCGTCACGTCCGCCGCGTAGTACCCCCACTCCGCTCCCATGTCCATCACCACCAGCTCGCCGGCCTGGAGCTGCCCGCGGCTCTTGTCGTAGTGCAGCGTCGTCCCATTGAGGCCGCTGCCGACGATGCTGGGATACGCGACCCGCTCCGCGCCGAGGCTCCGGAAGGTCCCCTCCGCGTCGCCCTCCAACTCGTACTCCCAGGCCCCCGGATGGGCCGCGCGCATGGCCGCCAGGTGCCCCTTGGCGCTGATGTCGATGGCCATCCGCATCCGCCGCAGTTCATCCTGGTCCTTCACGAGGCGCATCGCCGCCAGGTCCGGTCGGAGGTCCGTCGCGCCGAACCCGCTGCCGAGCACAAGCTGGGTGAAGAAGGAGTCGGACACCGCCTGGTCCCCGAGCAGCAGGTAGAGCTTTCCTCCCCGGGACGTGGAAACCCGGACGAAGCTCCGAATCTGCTTCTGGGCCTGGTCGGCTGGACGGACTTCGTCGATCCCGGTGAGCGCCACCGCCTCGGGGCCCGGACCGAGCCGCGGGCCGGTCCAGCGCTCGGCAAGCGTGTCCCGCGCGGGCAGGTAGAGATAGACCTGCGGCGCCAGCGTGTCCCTCGCGATCAGCACCAGCCAGCTCTCGGGCGATTCCAGCCCCGTGAGGTAGAAGAAGTCGTTGTTCTCGCGGTAGTCGCTGTCCTGCGGATAGTCGCCCTCGATGCTCCGCTTCTCGGCGGACCGGATGATGGCAATGCCATTGCCCATCCGCTTGAGCAGCTCGGCGCGGCGCGCCGTCAGGTTGGCCACCGGGACCGGCCCCGCCGGCGAGCCGACCTGGCCCGCAAGGGAGAGCGGGACCGAGGCGAGGAGGGACAGCACCAGGGCGAACGGCCGGACACGGGACATGAGGAGTTCCGTCAGTGGGGTGTGGGCGGAGCGGCGCGGATGACGAGGTCAAAGGGCACCGGCCCCTCGACCACATACCAGAAGTGCCACCACTCCATCGGGTAATTGGTGAAGCCTTCCAAGGCCATCACCTCTACGAGATGGTCGCGGGACTGTTTCACGGCGCCGGTCGCGTTGGCGGTATGCGCCGCGTCGTCGAAGGTGTCGAAGGGCGTCCCCATCGCGAGCTCTTCCCCGGTGGCGCGGCGCACCAGCGTCAGGTCCACCGCGACCCCCTGGTTGTGACGGCTCCGGCGGGCGATGTACCCCGAGTCGAGCAGCCACGTCTGGCGGGTGCGTTCAGTCCAGGCCACCATCGCCTGGGTGGCGCGCACCGGTCGGTACGCATCCCACACCTTGAGGCCCAGCCCCTCAGCCGCCAATCGCCGTTGCACCCGCGCGAGGGCGGCCGCGGCCTCGCGCCGAAGCAACGCGCGGTTGGCGTCGTACCCCGGCAGGGGCGCGCCGGTGAAGTTGTCGGCGCCGGCATAACGGGCCTGGACCTGGATGGTGGAATCGAGAGTGCGCACGTCCACGAGGAGCTGCTCGGCCAGGGCATCCGGAGCCACGACCTGGGAGTCGGTATTGGCCACGACGGCCTGGGCCGGGAGCGCCGCGGGCAGGCCAATCAGCAGGAGCAGGAGGGGAGTCCGCATGGGATTGGAGAGTAAGGTCGGCGGACCCGGTTGGACAGAGGGCCTTGCGCGGCAGCTTTCCGGGCCCGAACATGTGCCATCCCTCACGCCCGGTGCCCCGTGACCACTCGTCGCACGTTCCTCGGCCTCCTGTCGCTCCCGTTCGCCGCGTCGCTCAACCTGCCGCGCGGCGGCAGCGGCGCCACTCGGGGAACCCGGCCCCTGATGCCGGCGGACATCGGAGTGCGAGACGACGAAGCCTTCTGGACGGCCCTCCGCACCCAGTTCACCATCCCGGCGGACCAGGCCTTCTTCAACACCGCCACCCTGGGCTCAAGCCCCCGGGCGGTCCAGGACGCGGTCATCGCGAGCATCCAGCACATCGACCGCGACATCGCCGACTGGGACTACAAGCCGGACCACGAAAACTTCTTCACCGGCTACTACCCCGAAATGCCCCGCCGCGACCAGCTGGCCACCACCCTCAACTGCTCCGGCCGGGACCTCGCGCTCACCCAGAACGCCACCTTCGGCATGAACTTCATGGCCAACGGCCTCGATCTGAAGGCCGGCGACGAGGTCGTGATCACCAACCAGGCCCACCCCGGTGGCCGCAAGGGATTCGACCTCCGGGCCAAGCGCGACGGCATTGTTGTCCGCGAGGTGATCGTTCCCGAGCCGCCCACATCCCCGGACCAGTTGGTCCAGCTCTTCCTCGACGCCACCACGCCCCGCACGCGGGTCTGGGCGATTCCGCACATCACCAGCTCCCGCGCCATTCGATACCCGGTCGTCCAGCTCTGCGCCCTGGCACGTGAGCGCGGCATCTGGAGCGTGGTGGACGGCGCCCAGTCGCTGGGGCACGTCGCCGTCGATGTCCAGGCCATGGGGTGCGATGCCTTCTACGCCTCGCCGCACAAGTGGATGCTCGCCCCCGTCGGAACGGGGCTGCTCTATGTCCGGCCGGAGCGACAGAAGGAGGTGTGGACCACGCTCGCCTCCAGCGCGTGGGACGACCAGACCGACCAGATGTACCGGCTGATGCAGTACGGCACCGGCAACCTGAGCCTCCTCGTGGGACTCGGCGTGGCCGTGGAGTTCCACAACCAGATCGGGTCCGCCCGCATCCAGGAGCGCGACTTCGCCCTGGCCGACCGGCTCCGGAAGGGACTCGCCAGCGTGCCGGGGGCCACGATCGTGTCGCCCACCCATCCCGACCTGACCTGCGCCACCACGGTGTACGGGCTGCAAGGCAAGACCGGCGGACAGATTCAGGACTTCCTCTGGCAGCGCGGACGGGTGCGGGTCCGGAGCATGGGCGACACCGTCGGCGTCCGGCATGCCTGCCACATCTACAATTCGCCGGCCGAGGTCGACAAGGCGCTGGCGCTGCTGAAGGAACTGGCGGCGGGCTGAGGCGGGGCAGCGGGGCAGCGGGGCAGCGGGCAGAAACGTAAACGATTGGGGCGTCGCGATTTGGGGTGCCATCTGTCCAAATCGCCCCGACCCCTCCATCTTTGTGGTCAGAAACCCGCATGTGCCCGGAGAGTGAGTCCATCTCTCGGGCACGTCCTTTTTTTTGTCGGAACCGCTCATGATCACGGAAATGCGCGAGAAGCTGGGCCGGGAGATCGAAGCCCTGACCCACGAGCTCACCGTCATGCTCCCCCAGGCCATCGCCCAGGCGGTGGAGATGGGCGACTTGCGCGAGAATTCGGAATACAAGGCCGCCCTGGAGCGCCAGCAGTTCGTGCAGGCTCGTCTCGGGCAGCTGCATCATCGCCTCAACCAGCTGACCCAGCTCGCCAACACCGAGACGCCCACCGACCGGGTGGGCCTCGGTTCGCGGGTGACGGTGCTCGACCTCGACAGCAAGGAGACCGACACCTACATGCTGGTCCTGGCCGAGATGATGGACCTGGAAGACGGCCACATCTCCTTCGCCTCGCCGCTCGGCCGGGCACTGGTGGACCGGCGTGTGGGCGACGAGGTGGAGCTCCGCCTGCCGCGCATGACCCGGCGGCTCCGGGTCACCGAGCTGGTGACCATTCACCAGTCGTAGCACGTTCGCGGGAGCTCGCATGGAATTCCCCAGGAAGCAGCTGCTCGTGGTGGGCGACCGGGTCCTGATCACCCCCGAGGAGGGGGAGGACCGCTCGCGCGTCGGCCTCTACCTGCCGGCCTCCGCCCTCGAGGGCCAGCAGGTGCAGGCCGGGCTGATCGTGGCGACGGGGCCCGGCGAGCCCATGCCGGACTTCAGTACGCTCGACGAAGAGCCGTGGAAGGCCTCGCGGCGGGAGGGCGCGCGCCATCGCCCGATGCAGGCCAAGGTGGGCGACACCGCGATCTTCTTCCGGAAGGCGGCGGTCGAAATCACGTTCGAGGAGCGGAAGTACCTCGTGGTTCCCCTCGCGGCGATCCTCGTGCTGGTGCGCGAGGAGTTGCCGATCTAGGCCAGGCGGCCATGGCCACCGCACGCAATCGCGGGCTCGTCTGGCTCACCGCGCTGGCGGCCGCCCTGGCCCTCGCGGTGGCGATCGCCGGCTTCCGCGACGTCCTGCCCCGCGTCTTCGCCCTCCTCGGCCTGGCCCTGTTCGCGGCCTGCCTGGTGCTCGTCGCGCACGCGCTCGCCGGACACCCCTTCAATCTCGGGTCGCCGAAGCAGCTGCAG
>DAOMFQ010000110.1:5517-7560 GCA_035429905.1 Gemmatimonadales bacterium | reverse complement strand
GCCAGCAGCTGGTTGCTGATGCCGAAGAGCGGCCAGAGGGTGTTGATGCCGCCCAGCGGGTCCTGCACCCCCTGCAGGAGGAACCAGCCCCAGCCGGCCACCACCGCCGCCGAGGCGAAGATGATGCTGGGGTACCAGGAGGTGCGGCCCAGCGGCGCCCACGCATGGCCCGCCAGCTCCTGGAACATGAACCGCCCGACGCGGGTGCCGGTGTCCACGGTGGTCAGGATGAACAGCGCCTCGAACATGATGGCGAAGTGGTACCAGAGCGCCGTGAGGTGGGCGCCGAAGGCGCCGGAGAAGATCTGGGACATCCCCACCGCCAGCGAGGGCGCCCCGCCGGTGCGCGCGAGCAAGGTCGTTTCGCCCACGGAGGCGGCGAGGGCGTTCATCTGCTCGGGGGTCACGGAGAATCCCCACGTGCGGATGGTCTGGGCCGCGGTGTCCAGCGAGCCGCCCAGCATGGCGAGCGGCGCGTTGATGGCGAAGTACACGCCGGGGTCGAGCACCGTGGCGGCGCAGAGCGCCATCACCGCCACGAACGACTCCATCAGCATGCCGCCGTAGCCGATGAGCGGGGCGTCGCCCTCGCGGCGCAGCATCTTGGGCGTGGTGCCGCTGGCCACCATCGCGTGGAAGCCGCTGATGGCTCCGCAGGCGATGGTGATGAACGCGAAGGGAAAGAGCTTGCCGGCAAAGACCGGCCCGCTCCCGTCGATGAACTGGGTCAGCGCCGGCATCTTGAGCGGCGGCATGACCAGCAGGATCCCCACCGCCAGGAGGAGGATGGTGCCGATCTTCATGAAGGTCGAGAGGTAGTCCCGCGGGCAGAGCAGCATCCACACCGGGAGCACGCTCGCCACGAAGCCGTAGCCGATGATGAGCCAGGCGATGGTGGTGCCGCCGGCGGTGAAGAAGGGCGCCAGCGTGGCGCTCTCCGCCACGTACCGCCCGCCCACCAGCGCCGCGAGGAGCAGCACGATGCCGAACGCGGTGGCCTCCAGGGTGCGCCCCGGCCGCCACACCTTCATCCAGAAGCCCATGATCAGCGCGATGGGGATCGTGCAGGCGATGGTGAACATTCCCCAGGGGCTGTCGCGGAGGGCGTTGACCACCACGAGCGCCAGCACGGCAAGCAGGATGATCATGATGGCCAGGATGGCAAGCATGGCCGCCATCCCGGTGACGGGGCCAATCTCCTCCTTGGCCATCTGCCCCAGCGACTTGCCGTCGCGTCGCATCGAGGCGAAGAGGATGACGAAGTCCTGCACCGCGCCGCCCAGCACCACGCCGAAGACGATCCAGAGGAGCCCGGGGAGGTAACCGAACTGGGCCGCCAGCACGGGGCCCACCAGCGGGCCCGCGCCGGCGATGGCCGCGAAATGGTGCCCGAAGAGGACGCCCCGGGTGGTGGGCACGAAGTCGCGGCCGTTGCTGAGCCGCTCGGCAGGGGTGGCGCGCCGCGGGTCGATGCCCAGCACCCGCGAGGCCAGGAACCGCGCGTAGTAGCGATACGCCACGAGGTAGGTACCGACCGCGGCGAGCACCAGCCACGCGGCGCTGATCGTCTCCCCCCGGTGCAGCGCCACGACGCCCCACGCCGCCGCGCCAATGACGGAGATGAGAATCCAGACCAGTGTTTGCATGCGGGTAAGATGCCGTTCGACAGGCGTTGCGGGAAGCGGGGCGGTACATAGGGGCGCACGGCTGTGCGCCCCTACAAGGCGCCGCCCCGCTTCCCGGCCGTCTTGCCGGGACCCATTCCGCGCCGTACCTTCGTCGGTCTATGACCACCCCTCCCCCCGAATACAAGGGCGCCCACTGGCAGGCGGCCGCGAGCCGCCGGACCTCCGGAGCCGTGCTCGAGCAGCCGCAGCCGGTGACCGCCGAGACCGGATTCCGCGGGAAGGTGGCGGTCGTCACCGGCGGCGCCACCGGGCTCGGCCGCGCCATCGCGCTCGAGTTCGGGCGGCAGGGCTGTCACGTGGCCTTCTGCTATGTGAACCTGACCGGGCGCGACGTGACCGAGCAGGCGCTCCTGAC
>DAOMFQ010000110.1:0-5417 GCA_035429905.1 Gemmatimonadales bacterium | reverse complement strand
GTGGCCAACTACGCGGCGAGCAAGGCGGGGGTCATCGGCCTCACCCGTGCCGCGGCGGTGGAGCTCGGCCCGTCCAACGTGAACGTCAACGCTGTCGCCCCCGGCTTCATCCGCACCGAGCGGATGGGGATGCTGCCCGATGACGTCATCGAGCGCGCCAAGAAGCACTCGGTCCTGGGTCGGGTGGCCGAGCCGGCCGACGTGGCCAAGGTCATCGCCTTCCTCTGCTCCGACGACGCCCGCCACGTCACCGGCCAGGTCCTGGTCGTGGATGGCGGCCTTTCCCTCGAATAGCGCGCCCTCGCCCCCACCCCCGCTTCCCATTAGCTTTCCGGTGCTTCCGACCCTCCGCGGCCTTCAGGCGGCGGGCCGGTATCACGTTACCCAACCGCGACTTACCCGTGGCCGCCTGGCGCCCTGCACCCGCCGGCAGCCCCGACAAGGGAGTCCCCCGTGAAGCGCATATTTCGGATGGTGATGGTGCTGGTCCTCGCCGCGTGCCTGGGCGGGAGGCAGTCCCCGGTGAGCCCCGACTTCGCCCAGGCGCAGACCGCCCCGCCGAAGCCGCCGACCAACGTCAAGATGCCGCCGGCCATTCCGCTCAACACGCAGGGCATCGCCGGCCAGGTGGTTGGGGTGCTTCCGTCCACACTCGTGACGGCGCGCGACTCGCTCATCGGGAAGCCGCCCTTCGTCAATCGGACCGGCGCCACGCAGTGGGTCGATTCGCTGATCGGCGAGGGGCTGATGATGCGGGCGCCCGAGGTGAACTGGAAACTGCCCGCGCAGATGCGCAGTATGGCGCGCCGGGCGCCGGGCATCGCGGCCGACCCCGACTACATGGGCCAGTCGGCGCTCCGGAACCCCGAGATGGACAAGGTGCCCGACCCGCTCATCTCGAACCTCCGCACGCTCATGGCCATCGCGGGCGGGCGGTTCGTCCTGGTGCCCGCCGCCCTCTCGTTCCAGCACGACAGTGCCGGCGCCGTCGAGGCCCGCGTCAACCTGGCGGGCGTGGACACCCGGGTCGGCACCGTCATCTTCCGGAGCTACATCATCGCCACGGGCGCCACGCCGGCCGCGGCGCTCGACTCCGTCATGCAGGTCCTCCTGCCCACCATCGCCGTCGACCAATGAGCCATGCCGTCACGCTGATTCCGGGAGACGGCATCGGCCCGGAGATCACCGTCGCCACCCGGAAAGTGCTCGAGGCCACCGGGGTCAGGTTCGAGTGGGACGAACAGGTGGCGGGGATGGCCGGGGTGGACCGCGCCGGCGATCCGCTCCCCGATGCCACGGTCGAGAGCATCCGCCGGACGCACCTGGCGCTCAAGGGCCCGCTCACCACTCCGGTGGGCACCGGCTACCGCTCGGTGAACGTCGGGCTCCGCAAGGAATTCGAGCTCTACGCCAACCTCCGCCCGGTCCGGTCGTTCCAGGGCATCGGCAAGTTCGCCAACGTGGACCTGGTGCTGGTGCGCGAGAACGTCGAAGGGCTGTACGTGGGGGTCGAGCACTTTGTGCGCGTGGGCAGCGACCCGCGGGCGGTGGCGGAGTCGATGGCCATCGTGACCCGCGTGGGCTGCGAGCGGATCGTGCGCTACGCCTTCGAGTACGCGCTGCGGAACGGGCGCAAGAAGGTCACGATCGTCCACAAGGCGAACATCCTGAAGATGGTGAGCGGGCTCTTCCTCGAGGTCGGCCGCACGGTGGGCGCGGAGTACGAGGGGCGGGTCGCGTTCAACGACCTGATCATCGACAACACCGCCATGCAGATGGTCATCCGGCCCGAGCAGTTCGACGTGCTGGTGACCACCAACATGTTCGGCGACATCCTGAGCGACCTCGCCGCCGGGCTGGTCGGCGGGCTCGGGCTGGCCCCGGGCGGCAACATCGGCACCCACGCCGCCATCTTCGAGGCGGTGCACGGCAGCGCGCCGGACATCGCCGGCAAGAGCATCGCAAACCCGGCGGCGCTCATCCTGGCCGGCGCCATGATGCTCGACCATCTCGGCGAAGCCGGGGCGGGGAACGCCGTCCGTGCCGCGGTGGCCCGGGTCGTCGAGCAGGACCAGGTCCGCACCCGCGACCTGGGCGGCAGCGCCACCACCACGGAGTTCGGCGATGCAGTTGTCCGGCGGATCGCCTGACGTTCCCTGCCTCACCTGCGGCAAGCGGGTCTACGGCCTCAGCTGGGGCACCGACTGCCCCGAGTGCCACGCGAAGCGCGAGGCCCGCGCCAGTCGGATCGGCGGCCGGGTGGCGCTCGGTGCCACGGCGCTCATGGGGCTCTACGTCTGGCTCAGGGTACCGCCGGAACCCGCGCTGGGCCGGATCTACGGCATCGTCGCCGTGCTGGCCACCTACGTCATCGTGCGGCGGATCGTGAGCCGCATTGCCATGGAGTACCTCCCCCGATGAACACTTCCCGTCGTATTGCCATGGCGGCCGCGCTGCTGCTGGCCGCGGCGTCGCCGCTGTCCGCGCAGACCGGCCTCACCATCTACAACTCCGGGCGCGTGCTGGTGCGGCGCACCCTCCCCGTGGCGGTGCCGAAGGGCGCCTCCGACCAGCGGGTGAGCCTCGGCACGCTCGACCCCGCCACGCTCTTCGCGCTGGACCCGGCGGTGAGCATCCTGAGCGCCACCTACGACGGCGGCACCGACCTGCAAAGCACCCTCCGTCGGGCCATCGGCCGGGAGCTGCTGTTCGTGCGGGAGCCGATGATGGGCCGCGAGAAGGGAGACACGGTGCGCGCCACGCTGCTCGCCGTGGATCCGGAGCGCTACCGCTACGCCGACGGCTCGGTCGGGTTCCAGGCGCCCGGGATGCCGCGCTTCCCGGCGGACCTGGTCATCGTGGACCCGTCGGTACGGCTCTCCCTGAAGAGCGCGCAGGCGCTCCCAACCCTCGGCCTCGGCTACTTCACAGGCGGCGCCGACTGGCAGGCGAGCTACCAGGTCATCCTGGCCGGCGCCAACGCACGCGTTACCGGGACGGCGGTGGTGCAGTCGAGCACGCTGAGCGTCTCGGAGGCCGATCTCCAACTGCTGGCGGGCGACGTCGGCGTGGCCCAGAACGACCAGGCGGCGTACAAGCGGGGTGTGCCGATGGCCGCGATGGCGATGGAGGCCGGGCCCGCCACCGAACAGCGCATCGGCGAGGCGCACCTCTACACCGTGCCCGGCAAGGTGACGCTGCGGCCCGGGCAGACGTCGATGCTGGCGCTCTTCGAGCCCGCGAGTGCGCCCGTGGCGAAGCGGCTCGTCGTCCGGTCGGGCATTCCCTACTGGGGCGACTTGCCGCAGTACGGTGGCGCGCAGGAAGTGCCGGTGGCCGTCACCTACGTCGTGAGCCGCGCGCTCAAGACCCCGTTCGGCGATACGCCGGTGCCGGGTGGCGTGGCGCGGATCTACCAGAAGGACGACGCCGGCCGCCTGCAACTCATCGGCGAGTCGGGCCTCGGCCACACCGCCGCGGGTCAGCCGCTGGAGCTGAATGCCGGCACCGCCTTCGACCTCACGGCCAAGCGGACCCAGACCACCTACGCCAGCTCGCGCGACAAGAACGGCCGCGTCACCGCCACCGCCGACTACAGCGTGGCGCTCGCGAATGCCACCGATTCCGCGGCCACCGTGGACGTGTACGAGGAGCGCGGCGGCGACTGGTCGGTGCTGCAGAGCTCGGTGCCCGCCGAGAAGGTGTCGAGCACCCGCACGCGCTTCCGTGTGACGGTGCCGGCGAAGGGCGAAACGACCCTCACCTACCGGATCCGGGCGACCTGGTGAGCCGGTTCACCCTGGTCCACCTGTCGGACCTGCATTTCGGCCGGCACGTGGACCTGGACCAGGTGCGCGCGGTGGAGCGTCAGCTCCCCTCCCTGGCCCCCGACGCCGTGGTGCTCTCCGGCGACTCCACGCAGCGGAGCCGCCACGGCGAGCACCAGCGCGCGCTCGTCTTCCTGGAACACATTCAGGAGACGGCGCCGACGCTCCTGGTGCCCGGCAACCACGACGTCGAGTGGTGGAAGAGCCCCTTCCACCTGCTCGGCAGGCGGACCATCTACGCCAAGTACCGGAAGTATTTCGGCGAGGACCTGACGCCCGTGCTTCGGAAGCCGGGGCTGGTCGTGGCCGGCGCGCTTTCGGCGCATGGACTGGCGGCGGGCTCCGTCACCTGGAACCAGCGGGATCTCACGGTGAAGGGGCACCTGCCGGCCTCTGAGACCAGCCGCCTGGCCAGGCTCTTCGCCGCCGAGCCCGAGGGCACCATCAAGGTGGCGGTGCTGCACCATAACGTGCTCCGCGGCGGCATCTCCCAGCGGATGGGGCTGGCGCACTGGGCCAGTGCGCAGCGCCGGCTCGACGCGACCGGGGCGGACGCGGTGCTTTGCGGGCACGATCACCAGGAGGGGGCGGGGCAGCTGCCGGGCGGAACCGTGATCAGCACCGCGAGCACGCTGAGCGACCGCACCCGCGGCAAGCGCCCCGCGGTGTTCAATGTGGTGCGCATTGACCGCGACGGCGTGCAGGTGGAACATTGGCGCTGGGACCGCGAAGCCGGCGTGTTCCGCGCCGGAGACAGCCACGCGTTCGCGCGCCGAGGGGTACGCCATGGGGCCGTGGGGGCTGGCCGCGTCGCCTGAGACCGCCGAGGCGGAACTCCGCCGGCGGCTCGACGCGCTGGGGATGCCCCCCTTCCGGGGCTTCGCGACGCACACCAACCGGACGGTGCTGCTGAGCGTCACCCCGCGCGGCGTGCTCCGGCTGCATCGGGGCTTCGCGTGGGCGCCCGACCGGGTGCTCTCGGCCATCGTGCGCTACGTGCGGCCGGGAAGCCACCGCGCCACGCGGCGGAGCGCCGAACGGGAGTTCCTGACCTTTCCGGTGGAGGCGCACGCCCCGCCGTCCCGGCCCAGCCGGCGCGGGGTGGAGCGTCCGCGGGCGGGCGACGAAGCCCTGCTCGTCCGGCTGGTCGAGATGCACGCGCGGCTCAACGCCACGCACTTCGAAGGCCGGCTGCCGCGCATCAAGTTCCGGCTGTCGGGGCGCATGCGCACCCGGCTCGGCGAACTGGCGATGGACGCGAAGAACGCCCGGCCGCTGGAAATCGCGATGAGCCGGGCCCACCTGCGGCACGGGTGGGCGGAAGTGGAGCGGACCGTCCTGCACGAGATGGTCCACCAGTGGCAGGCCGAGTCGGGCCTGCCGGTCGATCATGGGACCGCATTCCGCCGGAAGGCGCGCGCCGTGGGCATCGAGCCCACCGCGCGGCGCCACCTGGGCCACTCGGGCCACCGGCGTACGACAGACTGACCTGTCAACGGCAATCGTTTCGAGGCATCACATGGCGAACACATTTGCGGGCGTGGACTTCTACGACGTGGACAGCCTGCTCTCCGAGGAGGAGCGCGCGGT
>DAOMFQ010000109.1:7110-7734 GCA_035429905.1 Gemmatimonadales bacterium | reverse complement strand
ACCGGCAGCGCCCGGGTGTCCCAGCAGCCCCGGTCCTTGTTATAGCCGGGCCCCGGCCGGTCGCAGTTGAGGACCGTCGTCGTGTCGCGCGAGGTGTCGGTGCCGAGGCCGAGCGGCCGCCGGGTGCGGTCGATCTGCTTCAACGGCTGGCCCACCCGGGTCAGTTCCGGGGTGTAGGTCAGCTCCACCCCGGACCGGATGTTGACGGTGTCCAGGAAGAACACGTGCAGCGGCGCCGAGATGGCCACCGCGTGGGGGCCGGGGGAGAGCGGAATTGGCGTCTCCGTCGGCGCCTTGTCGTCCACCATGACGGTGGACCCGCGCGGCAGGCCGGAAATCTTGAGGAATCCCGGTGGGCCATTCGCCGACACCACCGGCGGTGGAGCGGGGCTGTCGGTCTGCTCGGGCGCGCCGGGCGGCGGGATGGCGCCCGAGTCGGCCGTGGTGGTGTCGGCCACCGTGGAGTCCGGCTTGGTACTGTCGGCCGCCGAGGTGTCGGGGGTGACGGGCGCGACGACGACGAGCGAGTCGTTCACGGCCTTCCCCGCCTCCGGCCCGAGCCACCCTGCCAGTGGCCCACGTCCGAGCTTCCCGCCCCAGGCCAGGCCACCGACGGCGAGCAGG
>DAOMFQ010000109.1:0-7078 GCA_035429905.1 Gemmatimonadales bacterium | reverse complement strand
TTCCCTGCCCCGGAGCGCCGAGGCGCGCTGCATGGCGGGCCGGGCCGGCCCGTTGATGCCGCTCGGGTCGGCCTGCACCGCCGGGATGGGCGTGGTCGGCATGGCCGCCAGCCGCTCGCGCGTGCTGGCGCCCGAGATCCGCCGCGGCGCCGCCGGCCGCCCCTCGATTTCCTCGACCAGGTCCTCGCCGGTCTGGAACCGGTCGGCCGGATCCTTGGCGATCATCCGCTTGATGACCAGCCAGAGCCGCCGCTCGTCCGCCGTATTCAGCGTCGGCTCCGGGATCGGCTCCATGATGTGCTTGTAGCCGATGGAGAACGAATCCTCGCCGTCGTACGGCACCGCGCCCACCAGCGCCTGGTAGGCCACGATGCCCAGCGAGTAGATGTCGCTCCGGCCGTCGGTTTCCTGGGCCCGCGCCTGCTCCGGGCTCATGTAGTGCGGCGTGCCGATGGACATCCCGGTGCTGGTGAGCCGCTGCCCGCTCGCCGCCTTCGCGATGCCGAAGTCGGTGATGACGCAGGCGCCATGCTCGTCGAACATGATGTTGTCGGGCTTGATGTCGCGGTGGACGATGCCCTTCCCCGCCGCGTAGTTGAGCGCCCGCCCCGACTCCACCAGCACCCGGCGGATTTCCGACGGCGGCATCCGCCCGCCCCCCTCGAGGATGCCCGAGAGCGAGCCGCCGCGGAGCAGCTTCATCACGAAGAAGATGACCTGCCCGGTCCGGCCGACCCGGTAGATCGGGATGATGTTGGGGTGTTCGAGCTGGGCGGCGGTGCGCGCCTCGCGCTGGAAGCGCTCGACGAATTCCGAGTCGAAGGCGAGCGAAAACGGCAGGACCTTCACGGCCACTTCGCGGTCCAGGGCCTTTTCCCGGGCCCGGAAGACGATGGCCATCCCGCCCCGGCCGAGTTCCTCGAGGATCTCGTACTCGGCGGCGAGGGTGTCCTTGATCAGGGTGGTTTCGGAGACGTCACCGGTGGCGACGCCCCGCGGGTCGTGCCCCCCGCCCACGCGCGCGCCGCAGAGGGGGCACGCCGTCCAGGAATCCTCCAGCTTGTGCCCGCAGTGCGCGCAATGCATGGGGGGAAGCTACAGGCAGGCGGGGAAGCGGGGAAGCGGGTCGGCGGGGAGGCGGTTAGCGGGGAGGTGGGGAGGTCGTCCCCCCGGCGTAAGCCGGGGTCCAGTGCCCGCCGCAGATGGATCCCGGCTTTCGCCGGGATGACGGGCTACGGATCCACCACCGTAAACTGCTGGGTCCGCCTGTCCGAGTACCCATCCGGCCGCGTCACCTTCACCTCCAGGGTGTAGGTGCCGGCCTTGAGCCGCTCCAGTGAAATGCCGCGCATGACCCGGTCCACCCCGCCCACCGCCGGCTCGTCGAACTTGAGCTTGACGCCCCCGCCCTTCTTGACCGAGATCTCGGTCTTGAGCATGGCGCCGGGCGAGGCGCCGTAGATCTCGTAGTACAGCTGCATGTCCTCGCTCCGGTGGAAGGTCTGGAGCGGGTTCAGGTACACCGTGTCCTCGGGAGACGCGATCCAGCCGAGGTTGTTGGCCCGCCGCCCCAGCACCAGGTCGCTGATCGACAGCCGGGCCGCCACCGAGATCCGCACCGTGTCGGTCGGCAGGATCAACCCGGCGTCCTCCCCCTGCTGGATGAGCACCCGGTACTGGTGCACACCCGGCGGCACGTGCACCTCGGCGCGGCCCACCAGGTGCTCGTTGAGCGGCACCGGCGTCTTCGAGAGGAAGAACCGCGTCGTGTCGATGGAGGCGACGGCGTGCCCCATGGAGTCGAGCACCACGAAGCGGAGCCGCACGTGGTACACCTCGCCCCGCGAGGTCTTGATGGGGGTGAGCGAGCTGCCGGGAATCGCGTAGGCCACCTGCACCTCCGGCCCCTGGGCGTCGCGCCCCACCGCCAGCACCTGCACCTTGGCGTTGAGCTCCTTGTCGAAATGCAGCTCGTAGCTGTCGGTCGTGGTCCCGACGGCGTAGCTGGTGCGCCCCTGGGTCCGCTCCTCCGTCATGTAGCGGCTGATGCTGGCGCCGCCCGCCCCCTTCATCTTGCCGTAGATCGGCGAGATCTGTTCCCGGGAGGTCAGCAGCTGTTCGGTGGTGGTGTTGAAGGAGAGGGAGCGGCTGACTCCGGCCAGCTGCACCGCCGTCGAGTAGCCGAAGATGTCCATCAGGCTCTCGACCAGCTTGAAGTCCTGCACGTCTTCCCGGCTCACGAAGTTGAAGATCAGGTCGCCGTCGGGATTCCGGTACACCCAGGTCTCGTTCGGCTCGATCCCCGGCTCCGAATACGACGCCCGGTCCGACGGCGTGCCGTGCCGCAGGTAGATCATCCCCCGGTCGTCGAACTCGTCGCTCCCCGAGTGGTAGATCTCCTCGATCTGGTAGTGCCGGTTGACGCTGGCCAGCCGGAAGTTCTGTCGCACGTAGGCCAACCGGCGGTACTGCTCCTTGAGCCGCTCGTTGGGGCTCCGGAGGCTAGCGTGGTCGCGGCTCGACCAGAATTCCCTGAGCCATGCCTCGCGGGCCGGCCCCGAGGCGGCGTCGAACCCCGCCAGTTCCGTCGAGTCGGCAAAGTACGCCAGGTCCTTCCGGTAGAGCGGCACGCTCAGCGTGTCGTTGTAGGCCGACCCCTCGTAGTAACTCACCGCCCCCACGTCGAGGCCCATGCCGAGCTGGGTGCGCCCCAGCTCGTACAGGCCGAGCCCCTGGTCGCCCCCGTGCGACAGATACCCCATGAACGCCGCCACCGCGGAGTCGGGGCTCCCCACCTCGCGCTCGATCCGGCCGCGGGCCAGCAGCACCTGCGGGTTGGAGGCGGATTCGGTGCCCGCCGAGGCGCGGAGGGCGGCGAGCGCCACGTCGAGCCGGATGTTCACCCGCTGCGCCAGTGCGGTGTGGGCCAGCTCCACCAGCCCCTGCACGAAGCCGGGATCCACCTCGGCGGACTTGGCGTACGCCGCCGCCGACTGGGCCAGGGCGTCCTTCCCGAACATCGTCTTGAGTCCCGTCACCACCGCGACCTGGGAGTCGCCGATGCCCAGCTCCGCCATGCCGAGCCCGTACCAGGCGTAGGGCCAGGTGGGCTGGAGCTGGGTGGCCCACTCGAATTCGGAGGCGGCGTCGTTGTAGTGGTTGCCGCCGGCCAGGTCGCCGTACCGGAGCGACAGGAACCCCAGCCGGAGGTGGAGCATGGTGTTGTCGCGGTCGGCCTTGGCATCGATGATCATCAGGCGCTCCCAGCGGAGCAGCATGATGGTGTCGGTGGTGACCTTGAGGGTGTCGCGCCAGGCCTCGATGGCAGCTCGCTGGTCCGGGGCCTGAGCCTGGGCGGCGCGCGGCGTGGCGGTGCCCAGGCAGAGCATCACGAGCGCCGCCCCGGCCAGGCGGGGAAGCAAGGAAGCGGGGAAGTGGAAGCGCGAGATTCTACGGATCATCTTGCCTGTGTCATTGGGGGGTCTTGGAGGTGGAGACGCCGGACCCATGAGCGGATTCACATGCCTCCCCGCTTCCCCGCTTCCCCGCCCTACTGCCCCACCCCCCTCAGGTACGCCACGACCCCGGTGTACACCCCCTCCGCGTACATCCGCTGGCCCAGCGCGGTCCGGAGCGCGGCCTCCTGCTCGGGGATGGCCAGGAACATTCCTTCGGTAAGGATGGACGGCATCCAGGTGGGGCGGACCAGCGCCAGGTCCCCGCGGCCGACGCCCAGGTCCCGGAGCCCCAGCCGCTTGACCAGCGCCGACTGGACCGAGAGGGCCAGCGGGGCGCTGCGCGGCTGATTGTAATACACACTGGTACCGCTGTTCGTCAGGGGGTTCACCCCGTCGGGCAGCGCGTTGTTGTGCACCGAGATCAGCAGGTCGGCGTCGACGCTGTCGGCAAAGAGCGGCCGCCAGGCGAGGTCGACCGCGGCGTCGGTGGTGCGGGTCATCAGCACCTCCGCCCCGCCCTGCTCCAGCATGGTCCGGAGCCGGAGCGAAACGCCGAGGTTGGCGTCGGCCTCGGTGTAGCCGGTGGGGCCGGTGGCACCGCCGGGGGGATGGCCAGCATCCACCACGATCCGGAGCCCGGCCAACGGCCGGGTCCTGTTGATGACCGGCGGGCGTCGCACCTCCAGCATCAAATCGGTTCGGTCCCACCGGGTGCGGTAGCCCCAGACCGGCTTCGCCAGCTCGAGGGTGATGGTCACCTCGTCGGCCGTGGGCTGCGCCCAGGTCATCTGCGTCACCAGCGAGTCGCCGCCGCCGTAGCGCATCCAGTTGACGTCGCCCATGGCGCCGTAGATCCGGACCGTGAGGGACGACTCGTCTTCCGTCACCAGATACGGCACCCGCGCGCTGAGCGGAATCCGCAGCGTGGCGCTCTTCGGCGCCGAACTCAACACCACCGAGCCCACCGTGGCGGTGAGCGGCGGGGTGAAGAGCGGCAGCAGGTGCGCGTCGGCCGCCGGGATCCACGCCACCGAGGTGGCGGAGAGCTGCAGCCTGAGGTCGCCGTTGAGGCGGCCGGACACGTTGCCGCGGGTGCCGCTCGGGAAGAACCAGTTATAGGTGGCGCCGGGCGCCGCGCGGCCCACCGTCAGCCGGTCGGTCTTGCCGGTGCGCGCGGTGTCGTCGTCCATCTCGACCACGGTGGGCAGCGTGTCCAGGATCGCCACCCGGAGCGGCCACCGGACCCGCACGGTGTCGCCTCCCTTGATGGCCTCGAGGATGGCGAGCGTGGTGTCATCCGGCGCGGCAGCGCGCCGCCCGCAGCGCGGGCAACCGGGGAACCCCTCCGCACCGACCATCGGCCCCGGGTCGGCGCCGAAGGCGCGGCCGCGGACCAGGCCGACATAGCGATCGGCCCGCGCCGGCCGGCTGAGGCTCGCCGTGTCGGTGTCGAAGGCACGGACGGCCCAGGCCACCTCGTCGTAGCCCAGCGAGTTGGCCAGCGGCACCACGGCGCCGTCGGGGAGGATGAGCCGAAGTTCCGACCCCTCGGCGGCGCGGACCGAGAGCGGCAGGTATTCGTTTTCCGGCAGCCAGACCTTTCCCCTGGGGCGGAAGGACAGGGAGTCGATCCAGAGCGGCGTGGTGGGCGGCACCGGGCGCAGGGCACGCCGTACCAGATAGGTCAGCGAATCCCGTTCGCCGCCGGGCCGTACGGCGACGAGGTGAAACGCCATGATGCTGTCGTCGGGCAGCGGCAGCCAGGCCAGGAAGGCACCGTTGGGCCACACCCTGACCGAGTCGCCGTTGATGGTGAGCCGGGCGTCGCCTGTCCCGGTGCTGCCAAGCAGGAACGACTTCTCACCGGCGGAGACCACGTCGCCCTTGCCGGGGTACACCACGTCGAGTCGGAGCGGCCCGGTCACGCGTGGCACCGGCGGCAGCCGGCCCCGGTTGGGGTCGAGCGGCGCGGCGGCGGTCTTCGGGCTGAGCTTGGGCCTGGGCTTGGGCGTCTGGGCCGCGAGCGGAAGCACGAGTGCGGCGAGGGCCAGGAGCGGCAGGAAGGTGCGGCGATGCATCGGCAGAAGGTACTCCCAAAACACGACTTACGACAAGCGCCCGAACGGGCCAGGCACCTCCTCCAAACGATTGACGCCCCTCTGGGGGCGGCCTAGATTCCCGGTCCCTACCCCTTTTCGGTCCGGAGCCCGCGTGAAGCGCCGTTCCCGAGTGTCCTCAGCCCCAGAAACTGCCTAGGCCGGTGGCGACCGCCCCCGTCCATGTGACGGTCTCTGGCCGGACCGACGTCGGCCGCACCCGCGACCACAACGAGGACACCTTCCTCGTCGCCGACCTCTCCACGGGGGAGGTGTGCGTCCGCCCCGAGACGTACGCCCACGAAATCGGCCCCCGCGGCTCCCTGTTCATGGTGGCCGACGGCATGGGCGGGGCCGCCGCCGGCGAACTGGCCAGCGCGCTGGCCGCCGAGACGATCCACGCCCACCTGGCCGCCCACTGGACCAACGACCCCGACTCGAGCCGGGAGCGCTTCGCCTTCCGGGTGCGTGAGGCGGTCGAAGAGGCCAACGCCAAGATCCACGCGTACGCCAAGGAGCATCCCGACGTCCGCGGCATGGGGACCACGGTGACGGCCGCGGGCGTGTTCGGTGCCGATCTCTACCTGGCGCAGATCGGTGACAGCCGCGCCTACCTGGTACGCCGTGGCGTGGCCACCCAGCTCACCAAGGATCAGTCGTTCGCCCAGCGCATGGTGGACGCCGGCGAGTGGACCGAGGAACAGGCCGAGAAGAGCGAGCGGAAGAACATCATCCTCCAGGCGCTGGGGCCCGACCCCGAGGTGCGGGTGGACCTCACCTTCGAGCAGCTCCGCCGCGGCGACGTGCTGATCCTCTGCTCCGACGGGCTGAGCGGTCAGGTCAAGCGCGAGGAGTTCGCGGAGTACGCCGACAGGTATCCGGCGCTCGAGCAGCTCTGCACCACCCTCATCGACCTGGCCAACGAGCGGGGCGGCCCCGACAACATCACCGTGGTGGCGGCGCGCTTCGACGGGCCGGGCCTCCCGCTCGACGGCACCGTGCAGGAGCCCGGTTACCACGTGCTGGCCCTCCCCGGCGACGAACCGGAGCCCGACCTCCTCGACCGCGAGGGATTCGGCACCGGCGAGAACATCCCCGTCCCGGCCAAGGCCCCGCCGCCCCCCATCGTGCGCGCGCGGCCGCCCGTGGGCCTCATCAGCGCCATCATTCTCTTCGCGGCGGTGCTCCTCTACTACCTGATCACGCGATGACCCCCCGCCTGGCCATCCTGTCCGGCGCCCGCGCGGGCGCCGTCGAGCCGCTTCCCGGCACGGTGGCGAGCCTGGGCCGCCACGCCACTTGCCAGGTGCGGCTCGATCCCGACCGCGACATCGCCGTCTCCAACCGCCACGCGGTGGTGCAGCGCAAGGAATCCACCTGGACCGTCCGCGACCTCGGCAGCCCGCAGGGCACCTTCGTCAACGGCACCCGCATCTCGGCGGAACATCCCCTCAACGACGGCGACGTGATCCGGCTGGGCGCTGCCGGCCCCGAACTGCAGTTCCTGCTCTCCGAGAGAGCGCA
>DAOMFQ010000108.1:0-7863 GCA_035429905.1 Gemmatimonadales bacterium | reverse complement strand
CCCCGACAACCCGGAAGTCCACCGCGCCCTTGGCGAGGCGCTGCTGGCCACGGGGCAGCACGATCGCGGCGTTGAGGAGCTCGACATCGCGCTCGCCCGGTTCGAGGAACTCGAGGACTGGGACCGCGCCGACGACGTGGCACAGGAGCTGGCGCGCCTCGAACCCTCCGGCATCCGGTACTTCCAGAAGATGGTCGAACTCGCGTACCGCGGAGGTCACCGCGGTCGCGTCATCGATGCGTATCTCGAGCTCGGCGATGCGCTGGTGCGCGTCGGGTCGGTGGAGAAGGCGCT
This sequence comes from Gemmatimonadales bacterium, assembly GCA_035429905.1. Classification (GTDB taxonomy): domain Bacteria; phylum Gemmatimonadota; class Gemmatimonadetes; order Gemmatimonadales; family GWC2-71-9; genus SPDF01. The sequence goes on along the minus strand of DAOMFQ010000108.1, from coordinate 7,569 downwards.
GGCCGTGTACGGGCGGGTGGCCGAGCACGAGCCGGACAACCCCCGCGCGCGCGCGGCGATCGATGCCCTCGCGCCACCACCTCCGCCTGCACCCGCGCCGATCGTGGCCTCCCCGCCGCCGGCCGCCGCCTCCCCCGGCTTCGTCGACCTCGGCGCCATGCTGCTCGACGGCGACGGTGGCGGGAAGACGAAGGACACCCGCATGCGGGTGCACGACGAGGAACCCACCGGCGACGAGGAGCACGACTTCTCGGAGATGCTCAAGCAGTTCAAGCGCGGGCTCGACGAAAACCTCGACGCCGACGACTACCAGTCCCACTACGACCTCGGCATCGCCTTCAAGGAGATGGGCCTGCTGGACGAGGCCATCGCGGAGTTCCAGAAGGCGCTCCGGTCGCCCGACGCCCGGCTCCGCACCTCGGAGGCGCTCGGGTCCTCCTTCTTCGACAAGGGACAGTTCGCCGTGGCCGAGGCGATCCTGCGCCGGGCGGTGGACGGCCTCAGCGGCCAGGACGACGAGAAGATCGGCCTCCTCTACTGGCTGGGGCGCGCGTTGGAGGCCGAGGGACGGGCCGGGGAGGCGCAGCCGTATTATCGCCGCGCCCTCGCGGTGGACATCCATTTCATGGACCTGGCCGACCGGCTCCGCGCCATTTCGCAGGGGCGGACCCCGTGACGCAGGCGGCCCCGGCCACGCTGGCGGACATCCAGGCGCCCGTCCGCGCCCGGCTCGAGCTGGTCCGGCATGAGCTGCAGCGGATCGTCGAGGCCGACTTCGGCCTGATCGCCGAGGTGAACGCGCACCTGCTCCAGATGCAGGGCAAGATGCTGCGCCCGACGCTCCTCCTCCTCGCCGACGAGGCGACCGGCGCACCGGATCCACGGGCCCCCACCCTGGGCGCCGTGGTCGAGCTGATCCACCTCGCCACCCTGGTGCACGACGATTCGGTCGATCACTCGGTCCGGCGGCGGGGCATGCCCACGATCAACGCCCTGTTCAGCCACCAGGTGTCGGTCATCATGGGCGATTACCTGTACTCGCGCGCGGTCATCGAGCTGGTCCGCCTCGGCGACCTCGAACCCCTGCGGATCCTCGGGCGGGTGACCAACGAGATGACGGTCGGGGAAATGCGCCAGCTGCTCGCCCACGACCGCCTCGCGTTTTCGGAAGAGCAGTACGATCTCCTGATCATGGCGAAGACCGCCTCGCTCCTGTCCGGGGCGTGTGAGACCGGCGCCATCCGGGCCCCCGCCGCGCAGCGCCAGGCACTGCGCGAGTTCGGCCTCCGGCTCGGGATGGCGTTCCAGATCGTGGATGACCTGCTGGACTACACCGGCGATGCGTCGGTGACGGGCAAGCCGGTGGGTGCCGACCTGCGCGAGCACAAGGTCACCTTGCCGCTCATTTACGCCCTGCCCCGGCTGTCGCGCGACCGGCGCCGGGAGGTGTCGGACCTGATGGAGACCGAGACGCCGACCGACGCCCAGATCGCGGCGGTGGTCGAGGCGGTGACCGACGCCGGCGGCCTGGACTACGCGCGCGAGCGGGCCCTCGCCCTCTCCACCGGCGCCGAAGCGGCGCTCGACGTCCTGGCGCCCAGCCCGGCGCGGGACGCCCTCCGGGCGAGCATCCCCTACGTGCTGGATCGGAGGAGCTGATGGCGGGCGGACCGCGTCGACCCGGCTTCTACCTGGGGGTCCTGACCAGCGGATTCCTGGCCGGCGGCTTCCTGACGGCCTTGCTGCGGCGTTTTCTTCCGGAGAGCGCCGCGCGCGACTTCTTCACCACCGCGGTCAACCCGACGCTGGGGCCCGTGTCGGTGGACCTCCTGGTGGTTAACTTCACGCTGGGGCCGATCGGGCTCGACGTGACGCTGCTGAGCCTCGTGGGCGTCCTCGTGGCCTATTTCATCGCGCGGTCCCTCTTCTAAAGGCGGTCCGTATGCTCGGCAATATCGGCTTCTCCGAACTGATGATCATCCTGTTGGTGGTGCTCCTGGTCTTCGGCGCCAAGCGGCTGCCCGAGATCGGCTCGTCCATCGGCAAGGGGATTCGCGAGTTCAAGCGCAGCATCAGCGACGCCGGCGATGCCATCAACAGCGCCCCGGACGATCGCACCCAGTTGCCGCGTTCCATGGACGCTCCACCCTCCAACACGACGCCCGGCCAGTCCGGCGAGCCCAAGCGGCTGTCGCAGTAGCGCCGGCTAGCGGGGCACGGCGGAACGCACGAGGGGCCGGACTGGGCGATTGCCCGGTCCGGCCCCTCGTCACGACCTGGGAAGTGCGTGGCTAGTTCTTGCGGCCCGCTGGTGCGCCGCCACCCTGCCCGAGCTGGGCCGACGTCGCCGACGCCTCGGCCTGGGCGGAGGTCGGGAACAGCCCGGCGCGCCGGTCCACGACCTTGGCCCGCGCCTGCAAGGCCTCGAGGTAGTACCGCGCGCGATCCTGCCGGGCCCGGCGGATGGCGTCGGTGCGATAGGTGTCGAGGCCCTTGAGGAAGGCCGCGGAGTCCGCGGGTGTCCGCTCGAGCACCCGCACCAGGTAGATCCCGTCGTCCGTGTCGAGCACCTCGCTCAGCTCCCCGACCGGCAGGCCGAAGATGGCGCCCGTCAGTTCCGGATTGGGTACCGGCGTCTGGATCCGGGTGAACGGGCCGAGCTCGCGGTAGGGCAGGTTGAGCGCCGCGGCCGCCTGCGCCATCGTGCTGCCCTCCACGACCCGCTTGCGAAGTCCCTGGGCGAGCGCGAGGCCCAGCGCGGGCTTCTTGGCCTCCACCGCGGCCACGGCGACGGCGTCGTGGATGGATTGGAGCGGGGGGACGCCGGGAGGCGTGATGCTGTCGAGCCGGAAGAGGTAGTACCCGATCGCCGTTTCGATGATCGGGCTGATCTCGCCGACCTTGGCCTGGAACGCCCACGCGCCGGCATCCGGGATGACGCTGCGGCCCAGCTGGAGCTGGGTGCCCTTCTGGACCGGCGTGGCCGGGCCGATCGGCAGCTGGAGCGCCCGGGCCACGGTGTCGAGGGCGGCGGGATCGAGCCGGCTGGCCCCGAGCTCCTCGAGCGAATCGGCCTGCGCGTCGATCAGGTCGCGATGGGCCCCGGTCACCTCGATCGGAATGAGGATATGCCGACCGGCGGCGGTATCGCCCTTCCGGCGGGTGATTTCGATCAGGTGGTAGCCGAACTCGGACAGCACCGGCTGCGAGATCGTGTTGAGCGGCAGGCTGAAGGCGGCCGCGTCAAATGGGGCGACCATCGAGCCCCTCGCGAACTCACCGAGATCGCCCCCTTTCGCGGCCGACACGCTGTCCGACGACTCGCGCGCGGCGATTTCGGAGAAGGGCGCGCCGTCCAGGATTTCCTGCCGCACCGCCAGCGCGTGCTGGAACGCCGCGGCCGAGTCACTGCCGTCGGTCAAGCGCGGGAGCGCCACGAAACTCATGTAGGCCGTGGCCGGTCGGTTGAAGGTTTCCGCGTGCGCTTTGTAGTAGGCCGCGATCTCCTCCTCCGTGACCGTCACCACCGAATCGGGAATGGCCCGGCGCGGGAGAATCGCGGTCAGTTCCACCTTGGCCGTCTCGTGCTGGTCGCGGTAATTCTGCCACAGGGCGGGATCCGACAGATAGACGTCGGAGGTGACCAGCCGCAGCAGCTTGCTCCGGAGAATCTCCTGGCGGTATTGCGCCTCGAGGAGCGGGACGTACTGCTGGCCCACCCCGGACGACAGCCACCGCTGGTACTTGCCCAGGTCGAACTGGCCGTCGGTCTGGAATTGGGGCGCCGATTGGATCTGGGGCGGCGGGAAATTCTTGATGGCGTCCGCGATCTCCTCGGGCGTCGCCACGAGCCCGCGCCGCTTGTACTCCTGCTGGAGCACGGTGGACTCGACGATCTGTTGCCAGACCTCGTTCCGGACCTGGACCACGTCATCGAGTGTCATGGGGGTCTGGGAACTGCGCTGGCGCTCCTCGACGGCCTGCTGCACCATGGTCGTGTAGTATCGTGCCTCGATGGTCTGGCCATCGACCTTGCCCGCGCTGGTTTGCGAGAGGAGGCCGGTGCCGCCGGACAGACCGCTCAGGTCGAGCACCAGCCACACGAAAAACGAGGCGGTGACGATGTAGATGAGGGGTTTTGCACTGTTCCGAAAGACTTGCATCGTCATCGCTGGGTTCCCGGCTCCGGACGAAGTGGAAAAAGAGGCATAAGTCTAAGCGGGGCAACGGCCAATCTCAAGTCGGCCAGCGCCCGGGGCGGTTGACAGCGCCGGCTTTTCACCTTACTCTGAAGTCAATCCCCGCAACAACTTACGAGTCCAGGGACCGGAATGGCCTACTCTCGCGAGATTGAAAAACTCGAACGTCAATTCGCGGAGAACCCGCGGCGTTTCGCCGCCCCGTTTGCCGATGCCCTGCGGAAGAGCGACGAGGTGGAGCGCGCCCTGGAAGTCATCCGGGTCGGCCTCGAGCTCAATCCTGATTACATCCCCGGCAGTGTCATTCTTGGCCGGTGCCACCTCGACCTCGGCGACGACAACAGCGCAGAGGCCGCGTTCTCGCGGGTGCTCGATCTGGACAACGAAAACGTCATCGCGCTCAAGTCGCTGGCCGACATCATGGAGCGGCAGGGCCGGAACGACGAGGCGGTGCGCTTCCTCACGTACCTCCTCGATGTGGATCGCAGCAACGACGAGGCGCGGGAGCAGTTGGCGCGCATCCAGGCCGCTCCCGTGGTGGCGGGTGCTTCCGGGACGGCGCCCGCGGCCGCCGCACCTCCCGTCGCCGAGGCACCAGCGGCCGCCCTGCCTGATCCATTCTTCGGCGCCCCTCCCGGCGATGCGCCGCCGTCACCGACCGCGGCGGCGGAGGAATTCCTGGAGCCGACCGCGCTCTGGGAGCCCCCGGCGGAGGCGGCCGAGGCGGTGATTTCGCCGTGGGTCGAGCCGACCTCGGCCGAGCCGGCCAATCCTCCGGACTTCGGGGAGTCCCTGGTCATCGAGCCCACCGCCGGGCAGTTCGCGCCGGTCGAGGGGCTGGAGGATTCCGAGTTCCACGCGCCGGACACCCCCTCCTCGTACCAGGAGTTCGTGCTGGAGCGCGAGGAGGAGATCATCCTCACCTCGCATTCCGGCGCGGAGTACCAGGTCGCGAACGACTCCGAGAGCTTCCTGGACCGCGAGGCCGCGGTGCCGCCGCCCGCGGCGGAACCCGGGCCGGTCCCGGCCGACGAACCGCCGGTCGAGTCCCCGCCGCCCGCTTCCATCATCGCGGAGGAACTCCGGGCGCCGGTAGCGGATGCAACACCCGCCGCGATGGACGCCGTGGAAGCGGAGGCGCCCATCGAATGGGCGATGCACGTCGGGGAGGAAAGCGGGTTCGTTCCGGCGGAGGCGAGCCACACCCACGCCCACGCCAAGGACAGCTACGACGCGGCCATCGAGGGCATCGCGCCGGTCGACGAGGACGCCCCCGTCGAGGACACCGACGAGGAGGACGAGACAGCCGCAGCACCCGGCGTGCCCGTGCTCGTCGTGACCGAGAGCATGGCGGAGCTGTATGCGGCCCAGGGCCACCCTGGTGAGGCGCTCGGCGTCTATCGCATCCTGTACGACCGCAATCCCGACAACGACCGGCTGCGCCATCGCATCCAGGAGCTCGAGGCGGCGCTCGCCGCCCAGGTGGCGGCCGACGCCGCGCCGTCCTACGCGGCGTCCGTCACCGGTGGACGGGCGGTGGCGGAGTTTCTGGGCGGCATGCTCCGGGCTCGGCCGGCACCCGTGGACCTGCCGGAGCCGCCGCCGGCGCCGGAGATCGCCTCCACCGCCGGGCTTCCCGACACCACCGGCGACGAGGCCGTGGCCTCGGGGGCCCCGACGCGCCCCGCCATCGACCGGCTCTCGCTGGGCGCCATCTTCGGGGAGGATCCCTCCCCGGTGCCGCCCGCAGAAGCCGCGGCGGCGGGTTCCAAGAACGAAAACTCCAGCGGGTTCTCGTTCGACGAGTTCTTCGGCGGCGGGGGCGAGTCCGCCCCGACCGCGCGCCCCTCCGGCGGGTCGGTCCGTGCCACGCGCGCGGCCGACGACGAGGACGACCTCGACCAGTTCCACAGCTGGCTGCAGAGCCTGAAGCGCTGATGCGGGTCGCCGTCCTGAACGGCCCCAATCTCAACCTCCTTGGCGAACGCGAGCCCGAACTCTACGGGCGGCAGACGCTCGGGGACATCGAGGCGATGGTGCGCGCCGAGGCGGCCTCGCTGGACGTGGACCTGGAGTGGTTCCAGTCCAACCACGAAGGCGCGCTGGTCGACGCGGTGCAGGGGCTGCGCGGTCGGGTGGATGGTGCGCTCGTGAATCCCGCCGCGTTCGGGCACACCAGCCTCGCGCTGCGCGACGCCTTTCTCGCGGTCCGCGTGCCCTTCGTCGAAGTCCATCTCTCGAACATTTTCGGGCGGGAACCCGAGCGGCGCCACACGGTGCTCGCCGACCTCGCGGTGGCCGTCATCGCCGGGCTGGGCGCCCGGGGCTACCCCGTCGGGTTGCGGGCGCTGGTGGAACGCGTGCGTGGCAGCTGACCTGCGGCTGGAGCGCCAGGCGGGCGTGCGCGCGCTCCTGGCCGCCGAGGGGCTGGAGGCGCTGCTGGTGTCGCACCTGCCGAACATCCGGTACCTGACCGGGTTCACCGGCTCCGCCGCGTTGCTGCTGCTCCGTGCCGAGGAGGCCATCCTCTTCACCGACTTCCGGTATGCCACGCAGGCGCCGGAGGAGGTGGGCGGCGTCGCCGACATCGAGATCGACGCCGCCAGCGTCTGGGACCGCCTCAAGGGCGCCTGTGCGGAACGCCCCGGGCAGACCATCGGCTTCGAGGCGCATGCGCTCACGGTGCGTGACGCCGGGCGGCTCCGGGAATGTGCGCACCGGACGGCGCCCGTGGGGGAACTGGTGGAGGCCCTGCGGGCCGTGAAGGCGCCGGTGGAGATCGAGGCGATCGCCTCGGCGGCAGCGCTGGCGAGCGACGCGCTGGCCGAGGTGTTGCCGACGATCCGGACCGGCCAGTCGGAGCTCCTGGTGGCGAGCCGCCTCGAAGCCGCGCTCAGGCGGCGTGGGAGCGAGTGGCATCCGTTCCAGACGATCGTCGCGTCGGGCCCCCGCTCGGCACTGCCCCACGCCCACACGAGCGAACGGGAGATTGCCGCCGGCGAGTGGTTGCTGATCGATTTCGGGGCGCAGGTGGACGGCTATTGCGCGGACCTGACCCGCACCGTCGTGGTCGGGGGACGGGCCGACGACCGGCAACGGGCGGTGTACGAGGCGGTGCGCGCGGCGCAGCTCAGGGCCCGCCAGGACATTCGGGCGGGCATGAGCGGCCGCGAAGCGGATGCGTTGGCCCGGGAGTTGTTGTCGGCGCGGGGCTTCGGCGAGGCCTTCGGGCATTCGCTGGGCCACGGCCTGGGTCTGGAGGTGCACGAGGCGCCGCGGCTGAGCGCCACGGCCGAGGGTACGCTCCCCGTGGGTGCGGTGGTGACGATCGAGCCGGGCATCTATCTTCCCGGGTGGGGCGGGGTGCGCC
>DAOMFQ010000107.1:0-7916 GCA_035429905.1 Gemmatimonadales bacterium | reverse complement strand
GGTCCTGCTGGGCCGGCGTGGCGGTCCGCCAGTCGCGCCCCACCGCCAGGGCGGCGTCCCGACCGAGCCGCTCCCGCGCGAACGCGGCAATGGCCCTGCCGAGGGCGTGCGCGAACTCGGGCGTCAGCTCTTCACCGACGAGCCCGCGGATGTCGTACTGCCGGAAGATGGACCTGGGGACGCGCACGGTACCTCCCGCCCGGGTCTGGTGCTTGCCGAGCGGTTAGAAGGCGCGGTTGAAGAGCGACGCCGCGACGTCCATGGAGCCATGGAGCAGGGGCGAGGGCCAGACACCGAGCGCCACGATCGTGATGACGATGAGCAGGACGACCACGCCGGCGGCGCGCGGAAGCGGGAGGGGTGCGGCGACTCCCTCCCTCGGCGGCTTCATGTACATCGCCATGATGATCGGCAGGTAGTAGCCGGCGGACACGGCGCTGGCGACGACCAGCACCACCGGAATGAGCCACTGTCCGCTGGTGACCAGCGCCGAGAGGATCATCCACTTCCCGATGAAGCCGAACGTGCCCGGGAACCCGAGCAGTGAGAGGAGCACGACCGCGAAGGCAGCGGCCGTCCACGGACGGGAGCGGGCCAGGCCCGCGAGGTCGTCGGCCACGAGGTCCCGCTCGCCGCCGCGCCCGAGCGCGGCGAGAAGCCCGAACGCCGCCAGGCTGGTGAGCGCGTACGCCAGGAGGTACACCTGGACGGAGGCCGCGCCGATCCGGGTGGCGGGCCAGACGGCTGCGAGGAGATATCCTGCGTGCGCCACCGAGCTGTACGCCAGCATGCGTTTCACGGAGCGCTGGGTGAGCGCCATCAGGTTGCCGGCCACCATGGTCAGGATGGCCAGGATGCCGACCACCGGCTGCCAGAGGGCGGTATGGGCCGGAAAGGTCACGAGCAGGAGGCGCGCGAGCGCCAGGAAACCCGCCGCCTTCACGCCGGTGGCCATGAGGCCGGTCACGGGCGTCGGCGCGCCGTCGTACACGTCCGGCGCCCACATGTGAAACGGGACCGCGGACACCTTGAACAGAAATCCGATGAGCAGCAGGCAGAGGCCGAGCGCGCCCATGACCGGCAGTGGCCCGCTCCCGAACTGCACCCCCGCCATCAGGAGATTCATGGTGCCGGTCGACCCGTACACCAGGGCAATGCCGTAGAGCAGGAAGCCGGACGCGAACGCCCCGATGAGGAAGTACTTGAGGCCCGCTTCCGCGGAGAAGGCGCTCCGCCGGTCGTAGGCCGCGAGCACGTAGGCCGCCACCGACATGACCTCGAGCCCGAGGAACACCAGCACGAGGTCGCTCGCCCCGGCGAGCAGCATCATCCCGACCGTGGCCAGGAGGATCAGCGCGTAGTACTCCGGCCCGCGGATGTTCTCGCGGCCGAGGTACTCGAGCGACAGCACGATCGAGGCGCCCGCCGCCAGGAGGAAGAGGACATCCCCCATGTAGCGATAGCTGTCGAGCGCGACCATCTGCGGAATACCGGCGTCCGCCGAGCCATTGATCGAGAGCCAGAGCAGCGCCAGCGCCGCGGCACCGACGCCGCCCAGGCTCAGCCACCCCGCCAGCTTGCCATCGGCCGGTGTCTCGTGCCGCCAGGCGTTGACCAGGAGCACGCCAAGCGCGGCGATCGAGAGGATCACCTCGGGCAGGAGCGCCAGGGTGACGCCGATCGGCGTGGTGGTGTCGATCGGGTTCACGGCTGGACCTCCGGCGCCGGCGCGGCGTCACTCATGCCCGCCCCGGGAATGACCCGCTGGGCGTTCTCGACCCACTGCCGGCTGGCCGGCTCCATGCGCCGGAGCACCGGGGCCGGATAGAGGCCCAGCCAGAGGATGCCGGCCAGCAGCGGCGCGAGGACGGCCAGCTCGCGGGGCGTGAGATCGGTCAGCTGCTCGTTCTCGGGCTTGTCGAGCTTGTTGAAGATGATCCGCTGCAGTGCCCAGAGCAGGTAGGCGGCGGCGAAGATGACGCCCGTCGTGGCGATCCCGGTGGCCCAGGGGAACCGGCCGAAGCTGCCGAGCAGCACGAGAAACTCGCCGATGAACCCGTTGAGGCCGGGCAGCCCGATCGAGGAGAGCGACACCAGCGTGAAGACCAGGCTGAAGACCGGCACCACCCGCGCAATCCCGCCGAAGGCGGCGATGTCCCGGGTATGCCGGCGCTCGTAGAGCATGCCGATCAGGAAGAAGAGCGCGCCGGTCGAGAGGCCGTGGTTGATCATGACCATCAGGGCGCCCTGCACGCTCTGCAGCGTGGCCGCCCAGATGCCGAGCATGACGAATCCGAGGTGGCTGACCGACGAATAGGCCACGAGCTTCTTCACGTCCGGCTGCACCATCGCGACCAGCGCCCCGTAGATGATGCCGACGACCGCGAGCACGACCGCCACGGTGGTGACGAAGGGGCTGAACGCAACGTCGGGGAAGAAGGGGATGGCGAACCGGAGGAAGCCATACGTGCCCATCTTGAGGAGGACGCCGGCCAGGATGACCGACCCGGCGGTCGGCGCCTCCACGTGCGCGTCGGGCAGCCAGGTGTGGAACGGGAAGATCGGCACCTTGATGGCGAACGCGAGCGCGAACGCCGCAAAGAGCCAGGGCGCCCGGCTGCCGACCATGCCGGCGTTGGACAGGACGTTGTCGTACCCGAAATCGAGCACCCCGCTCTTGGCCGCAATCACCCAGACGGTGACCAGGATGGCCACCAGCATCAGGAGCGAGCCCAGGAAGGTGTAGATGAAGAACTTGATGGCGGCATAGAGCCGGTTCGCACCGCCCCAGATCCCGATCAGGAAGTACATCGGGATCAGCATCACTTCCCAGAACACGTAGAACAGGAAGAGGTCGAGGCTGATGAACACCCCGAGCATGCCGGTGAGCAGCACCAGCAGGAGCGCGTAGAAGCCCCGTTCGCGCTCGGTGATGTAGGTCCAGCTCCCCAGCACGCAGAGTGGCATCATCAGCGTGGAGAGCAGCACCATGAACAGCGAGATGCCATCGATGCCGACCCGGTACGCGATGCCCCACTGGGGCATCCACGGCACCATGGCCGTGAACTGCATCCCGCCGTTCGGATCGAAGGCCCACCAGAGCCCGGCCGAGACGACGAACTCCGCGAGCGTCACGGCGAGGGCGATGGACCGGGCCCGTCCGACCGGGGCGGCCATGACGAGCAACGCCCCGGCGACCGGGAGGAGCAGGAGGACCGGGATGACCCAGGCCTGGTATCCGATGAGGTTCAGCATGTCGGCCATGGCGGGTCAGCCCATCACGACGAAGAAGATGCCCAGCGCGCCGACGAGGAACGCCGTGAGATAGACCCCCACTTGCCCGGTCTGGAGCCGCGAGCCGATCCACCCGAGGGTGCGGGCCAGCCCGGCGGACCCCTCGACCCCGCCGCGGTCAATGACGCCCTGGTCCACGTCCTTCCAGAGCACCCGTTCGGAGAAGCGGCGGAGCGGGCCGACGATGGCGGCCTCGTAGAACTCGTCCACGTAGTACTTGTGGTACAGCACCTTCCAGAAGCCGACCTCGGCCGGCGCCTGGTCGGCCGGGAGGATGGGCTGCGCCATCGTGACGCGCCATCCGGCCACGAGGCCGCCCACGGCGATCAGGATGGCCAGGCCGATGAGCATGAACTCCGTCTGGCCGTGCGGCATTTCGAGCGGGAAGAAGCGGTGGGCCCCTTCCAGCACCGGATCGAGCCAGTGCTCCAGCTTCGCGTCGCCGCCGAAGAGCGCCGGGAGGTTCAGCAGGCCGCCGACGGCGCTCAGGATGCCCAGCACCACGAGGGGCGCGGTCATGATGAGCGGCGCCTCATGCAGGTGCTTTTGCTCCTCGGCGCCCGTGCGGTTGGCGCCGAAGAAGGTCATGACCATGAGCCGCGCCATGTAGAAGGCGGTGAGCGCCGCGGCCACCACGCCGAACAGCCAGAAGAGGCGGAAGGCCGGGATGTCCCCGCCCCGCGCGAACGCGGCCGCCAGGGTCTCGTCCTTCGAGAAGAAGCCGGCGAAGGGCGGGATGCCCGCGATGGCCAGGGTGGCGATGAGCATCAGGGCGAAGGTCCACGGCATGGCCTTCCGGAGCCCGCCCATGTTGCGCATGTCCTGCGGATCGGCGTGCGAGTGCGTGGCGTGATACGCGTGGTGCATCGCGTGGATGACGCTGCCGGCGCCGAGGAAGAGGAGCGCCTTGAAGAAGGCGTGGGTCACCAGGTGGAAGACGCCAGCCACGTAGGCCCCGGTACCGACGGCCAGGAACATGTAGCCGAGCTGGGAGACGGTGGAGTAGGCCAGCACCTTCTTGATGTCATACTGACGGAGGCCGATCGTGGCGGCGAAGAGCGCCGTCAGCGCGCCGACCCCGGCCACGACCGTACTGGACAGGGGCGCCATGGCGAACAGCACGTTGGTGCGCGCCACCAGGTAGACCCCTGCCGTGACCATCGTGGCCGCATGGATCAGCGCCGACACCGGGGTCGGGCCCGCCATGGCGTCGGGCAGCCACACATACAGCGGAATCTGCGCCGACTTGCCGGCGCAGCCCAGGAAGAGAAACAGGGTGATCGTGGTGACGAGGGCGCCGCCCGCCGCGAGCTGTTCCGGCGCCAGCTCACCCAACCGGACGAAGTCCAGTGTGCCGAGCGCCGCCCAGAGCAGGAACATCGCCACCATGAAGCCAAAGTCGCCGATCCGGTTGACGAGGAAGGCCTTCTTGCCGGCGTCCGCGTTGGCCTTGTCGCCGTACCAGAAGCCGATGAGCAGGTAGGAGCAGAGGCCGACGCCTTCCCAGCCGATGAACAGCACCGGCAGGCTCGACCCGAGCACCAGCACCAGCATGAAGACGACGAACAGGTTCAGGTACGCGAAGTACCGCGCGTAGCCCGGGTCCTGCCGCATGTAGCCGACGCTGAACAGGTGAATCAGGCTGCCGACCCCGGTCACCACCAGGAGCATGACCAGCGACAGCCGGTCCACGAGGAAGCTGAGCTCGATCTGCAGCGCCCCGGCGGGGAGCCAGGTCCAGAGCGGCACCACCTGCGGGGCGGGGAGGCCCGCGAGGCTGTAGCTCCGGAAGACCAGCGCCACGACGGCGAACGCCCCGAGCAGGACGCCCGCCCCGATGACGCTGACGGCGGTCTTGGCGGCAGGCCGCCAGAGCGCCAGGGCGCCGTTGAGCAGGAATCCGGCCAGGGGCAGGGCGACCGCGAGCCAGATGATGTCGGCGGAGACGTACATCGTCATCCCTGCAACAGGGTGTTGGTCTTCAAGTCCACCGATGTCGTGTGGCGGAAGACCGCGAGAATGATGGCGAGGCCGACCGCCGCCTCGGCGGCCGCGACGGTCATGACGAAGAACACCATCAGCTGGCCACCGACGCCGTGATACCGGGAGAGCGCGACGAAGGTCAGGTTGACGGCGTTGAGCATCAGCTCGATGCACATGAAGAGCACGATCGCGTTCCGGCGCACCAGGACGCCGACGACCCCGATGGCAAAGAGCAAGGCGGAGATCGCGAGGGCGGGTCCGAGGAGCATCAGATCCTCTTCTTGGCCAGGACGACGGCCCCGACAATGGCCGCGAGCAGCAGGAGGGAGGTCACCTCGAACGGCACGAGGTACGTGCTGAAGAGCGGCCCGGCCACCGCGCCCACGACGCCCTGGGCGTCGGCCAGCTGGCGGGCCTGCTCCGCCGACTCGAACACCGCGGCGGGCGAGAGGTCGCTGGTGCCGGTCAGCTCCAGGGCCAGCCGGGCGGGATCATACCCGCCAAGGCGGAGCAGGAACGTGCCCAGCGCGACCGCCAGCACGAGGCCGCCGGCCCACGCGGCCGGGCCCCGGAGGTCGCTCGGCCCATGGCTCAGGTTGAGCAGCATGATGACGAAGATGAACAGGACCATGACGGCGCCCGCGTACACCAGCACCTGGATCGCGGCGATGAAGGGCGCCCCGAGGATGAGGTACATGCCGGCCAGCGCCAGCATCGTCACCACCAGCCAGATGGCGGCGGCCAGCGCGTTCCGCTGCACGATGCAGAGGAGCCCCGACAGGACCGCGATGGTGCCCAGTGCCACGAAGATCGTCTCGGCCACCTACTCCCCCTTCGGATCCGTCGGGTCCCAGAGGCTTGACACCGGGTGCGTCTGGGCCGAGAGCCGCTCCAGGTCGTACACGAATCGCCCGCGCTCGTACTCGGCGTTTTCGTAGTGCACACCCACGTGGATCGCTTCCTCCGGGCAGACTTCCTGGCAGTAGCCGCAGAAGACGCAGCGAAACTCGTCGATCTCGTAGATCAACGGGTAGCGATTGCCGTCCTCGTCCTCGCCCGGCACCAGCTTGATGCAGTTGGCCGGGCAAATCTGGGGGCAGAGCCCGCACGCCACGCACTTGGACCGGCCCTGCTCGTCGGTGAGCATGCGGTGGGTGCCACGCCACCGGGGGCTGATGGTCCAGGTCTCGGTGCTCTTTTCCTCCGGGTACTGCATCGTGATCTTCGGCCGGAAGAGGTGCCGGAAGGTGAGCGCCATCCCCTTCAACGTGGCCCGCACGTAGCTGGCCTCGCTGCCGGGGCGCTGCATCACCTTGACGCCGATGGGCATGCGGGTCGCCTCAGGCCGCGCGGGCCGGCCGGGGGGCCGCCGCGGGGCGTTGGGTGTAGGAGCCGCGGATCAGGCGCCCGCGGTCGAACACGCGGAACACGAGCACCAGTACCGGGAGATTGAAGAGGAAGAGGATGCCGGAGCGCGCCGCCGGGCTCGTGACGCCCATCGGGCCCTCCACCAGCCAGAGCGCGATGGCGATGAACAGGACGTATCCCAGCCCCATGGGGATGAACACTTTCCACCCGAGCGCCATCAGCTGGTCGTAGCGGAAGCGCGGGAGCGTCCAGCGGATCCACATGAACAGGAAGAGGAAGAAGAGGCTCTTCCCGAAGAAGACGAACGCCGTGACCGCGAACTGGGCCATGCCGATCGTTTCGTCCCAGTGCGTGAAGGGGATGTCCCAGCCGCCGAGGAAGAGCGTCGTGAAGAGCATGGCAATCGTGACCATCGACGCGAACTCCGCGATCATGAAGGCGGAAAACTTCATGGCGCTGTACTCGGTATGGTACCCGGCGACGAGCTCGGACTCCGATTCCGGGATGTCGAACGGCACCCGGTTGGTTTCCGCGAAGCCGGACACCAGGAACATGAACGCCGACAGTCCGAGCGGAAGAATCATCCAGCCGAACGGCCCCTGCTGCTGAGCCCGCACGATCTCGGGAAACGAGACGTTGCCGACGAGGAGCAGCACCGGCACGAGGCTCAGGGCCATCGCCACCTCATACGACACCATCTGCGCCGTGGCGCGGAGGCCGCCCATGAGGCTGTACTTGTTGTTGGAGGCCCAGCCGCCGAGCGCGATCCCGTACACCCCCACCGAGCTCACCGCGAGCACGTACAGGAAGCCGATGGGCAGGACCGTGACCGTGGCCGGCGTCGATCCGTGGTGGACGATCCGGCCGAGGAGCGGCAGGGTGACGTCAAACTCCAGCGGGATGGGGGCGGCCCACGGGATGGTGAGCGGAATCATCAGGGCGGCCATGAGCGAGATGGCCGGCGCCACGACGAAGAACACCTTGCTGGCGCCGCCCGGAATGACCTCTTCCTTGAGCAAGTTCTTGAGGCCGTCGGCCAGCGGCTGGAAGAGCCCCTTCGGGCCGGCCCGGTTGGGCCCGATGCGGTCCTGGATCCACGCCGCGATCCACCGTTCGAGGAGCGTCGCGTACGCCACCAGGATCATGACGAAGGTGAAGATCAGCACCAGCTTCACCACGGCCACCAGCACGAAGCCCTTCATTTCCGGGGTCATCGTGCGGCCCCCGCCGCCTGCGGCTCGACCACCCGGCCGCCCAGCCCGAGCGCCTGG
>DAOMFQ010000106.1:0-8075 GCA_035429905.1 Gemmatimonadales bacterium | reverse complement strand
GAGCGGGAGCTTCGCCGCCGCATGATTTGGATCGGCCGACGCCCAAGCTTCGTTGGCCCGGGCCATCGCCGACTCGAGGAGCTTTCGCGCGAACCACGGATTGTGAACTCCCTTGCTCCCGTCGGCACGGACGAGCGCGGCGTCGGAAACGCCCTGCCGACCAGCGAGCCCGAGGAGCACCCCCGGGAGGACGCCGGCCCCGCCGGCGGTCGGCGCCGCCACGATCACGCCCATGGCCGCGTTGACCTCCTGCACCGCGAGCGCGCTCGCCAGCACGTCCGTGAACAGCGTTCCCGACAACGGGCCGGTCTGGCGGTTGAGCCTGGCGGCGTCGCCGCCGACCAGCCCGCTCACGCTCCGCAGGTCGCCGGGGAGCCCGCGGGCCACCGCACCGCGCATCACGACCAGGGCCCGGAGGAGCCCGGCCTCCAGCTCTCCCCTGGTCCGGAGCCCCTCCGCAGCCTCCTGGCTCAGGGCGTAATCGCCCAGCGAGCACCCGGCCGCCTCCGCCTGGATCACCGCCTCGTTCAGCGAATCGATCATCAGGCCACCCGCCCGATCGCGCGGACGCTTTGCACCGCCGTGAGCGCCGCCAGTGCCTCGAGCGCCTCGGCGCCGACCGGCTCGTCCAGCTCATAGATGTGGATCGCGTGGCCTCCCTTCTGCCGGCGCGACACCTTGATGGTCGCGATGTTGCCGCCCTGCTTCGCGAGGGTCGAGGTGACGGCCGCCACGGTGCCGGGCTGGTCCGCCGCCACGATGACGAGGGTGGGCAGCGTCCCGGTGATGTCCACCGGGAACCCGTCGATCGAGGTGATCTCGATGCGTCCGGCGCCAACAGAGGAGCCGATGACCGACACCTCGCGGTCGCCGCGCCGTGCCGTGATGCGCGTGGTGTTCGGATGATGATCACCGCGGAGCTTGGCGTTCTCGAAGGTGAGCGCGAGGCCCGCCGTCGCGGCCAGGTCCACGCTGTCGCGCAGTCGCTCGTCGTCGGGATGGAAGCCCAGCAGTCCCCCGGCGATGGCCCGGTCGGTCCCGTGGCCCTGTCCGGTGCGCGCGAACGATCCGTGCAACTCGATGCGGGCGTGCTCCGGCTGGCCGCCGAGGAGCGCCCGGGCGAAGAGCCCGATACGGCAGGCCCCCGCCGTGTGAGACGACGAGGGCCCGACCATCACGGGACCGATGATGTCAAGAATGGAGACCATGCCTCAAATCAGTTCCACCTGCTGGATGTCGCCGAGAGACACCGCGATTTCCGTGTCCTCGACGCCAAGGGGCCGCAGGTACACCTCGTGGGCCGTGATGTGCGTGTCCAGGGAGGTCGGGATGCCGGTCACCTCCGAGTCGCCCGACAGGGTGAGCCGGACCGGCTGGTCATGATCCCCGGCGTACGCCAGCAGGCTGACAACGTCGTCGTACTTCATCAGCGCCTCCGGGCAGGGGTCTCCGGCAATGTAGGAGCCCTGCCGGAGCCTCGCCAGCGCGGCCCCGGCTAGGGGGTCGCCGCCGGCGGCGACGCCGGCAGGTTCTGGTGGATGTAGTCCGTCAGCAGCGTCCGCAAATGCCGGGTCGTGTTCCCGCCGAAGATGCCGTGGTTCCGGTTGGGATAGGACATCATCGTGTACTGCTTGTTGGCCTTGACCAGCGCATTCTGCAGCGCCTCGGTGTTCTGGTAATGCACGTTGTCGTCGCCCGTGCCGTGGACCACGAGGAGCCTGCCCGTGAGCTTGTCGGCGTACGACAACGGCGACCCGCGGTCATACCCGGCCGCGTTCTCCTGCGGCAGGCCGTTGTAACGTTCGGTGTAGATGTTGTCGTAGTACTTCCAGTGGGTCACCGGAGCCACCGCGACGCCCATGCTGTACACGTCGTTGGCCTGGAAGAGCGTGTTGAGCGTCATGAACCCGCCGTAGCTCCAGCCCCAGATGCCGATCCGGGTCGAGTCGACGTAGCCCCAGCGCCCGATTGCGCGGGCCGCCGCCGCCTGGTCCTGGGTCTCGATGACGCCCATCTGGCCGTAGATGACCTTCCGGAAATCGCGCCCGCGCGCGCCGGTACCCCGGTTGTCCACGCTGGCCACCAGGTACCCCTGCTGCGTCAGCATCGCGTGCCAGAGCCAGGTGCTCCCGCCCCACGAATCCATGACCGTCTGCGAGCCCGGGCCGCCGTACACGTAGAACAGCACCGGGTAGCTGCGCGTCGAGTCGAACCCGGGCGGCTTCATGATCCAGCCGTTCAGCACCACGCCGCCGCCGATGTCGACCTTGAAGAACTCGGTGGGCCCGAGACGGAGCGCGGCCACCCGCTCCTTGAGGGTCGTGTTGGCCGCGAGGACCCGGAGCGACTGGTGCGAGGGCAGCGCGACGAGGTCGGTCGAGGACGGGACGCCGAACGACGAGTGGGAGTGCAGGGCGTACGCCGCATTCGGCGACGCGTTGTACGAATGGACGCCCGCCTGCGTGGCCGGCGTGAGCCGCATAGCGCGCCCCGTGCCGTCGAGCCGGGTCCGGTAGAGGTAGCGCTGGGCCGGGTTGTCGGGGGAGGCGATGTAGTAGAGCCAGCCGCCCTTCACGTCCACGGCCGTCACGCCGAGGACGTCGAAGGCCCCGGGCGTGATGAGGCGAACGTCGGAGCCGTCCCGCGATACCGAGTAGGCGTGCATCCAGCCGTCGCGCTCGCTGGTCCAGAGGAAGCGCTTGCCGCCGTCGAGCCAGGTGAAATCGTCCACGGTCTCGACCCAGGCGCTGTCGCGGTCCACGAAGATCGTCTGCACGGCGCCGCTCCGCGCGTTGCCGATCAGGAGCGTATTGGTGTTCTGCAGGCGGTTGAGCTGCTGGACCCAGAGCTCGGTGGAGTTGTCGGCCCAGTCCATCCGCGCCAGGTAGTTGTTGCGCGGGTCTCCGGGGATGTCGAGCCAGCGCGTGCTGCCACCTGCGGCGGGCACGACGCCGATCCGGGCCGCCGAGTTGGCCTGGCCGGCCTTCGGGTACTGGATCGGCTTGGCGAACGAGTAGAGCGAGTCGGTGTTGTCGATCAGGTCGAAGTCGCGCACCTCGTCGGCGTTGAGCTGCCAGTAGGCGATCGCCGTGCCGTCGGGGCTCCATCGCCAGCCGTCCTGCAGCCCGAGCTCCTCCTCGTAGACCCAGTCGAAGGTCCCGTTGATCATGGTCCGGGAGCCGTCGGTGGTGAGCTGGGTCAGGGCGCCGGTGGCAAGGTCCTCGACATAGAGGTTGTTCTCGCGGACGTAGCCCACCCGCCGGCCGTCCGGCGAAAACTTCGCGAACATCAGCGTGGACGGCTGCGCCGGTCCGCCCAGCTTGTGCAGCCGCCCGGTCGCCCGCTCGAAGGCCCAGTAGTCCCCACGCGTATTGGTGCGCCAGACCGGCTGCGAGTTCGTGAAGATCAGCACGGTCCCGAGGTCCGGGGACCATGCGTAGCCCTCGATGGCCAGCGGCACGCTGTCGCCCGGAGGCACCAGCGCCTTCGCGGTGACGAGAACCGTCCGCGCGCCCGAGCGGGTGTCGTACTGCACCAGGTCGCGGCCCTTGCCGCTGTCCGCCGGGGCCTCGAGGGTCGTGTAGGCCGAGCCGTCACCCAGCCACCGGGACGGGCCAAACGACTGGGATCGGAAATCGGCCGAGGCGAAGATCCGGTCCACCGAGAGGAGGGACGGATCGGCCTTGGGTGCCTGGGCCGGGAGCGGGGCGGAGGCGAGGAGCACGGTCGCGGCGAGCGCGATCAGAGGCTTGGCGGTCACGGTGTACCCTGCGAGTCTGGGGTGGAGTCGGCATCCAGTCGGGGGAGACCAGGGCTGGATTCTAACCTCTTCGGGCGGGACGGGCCGGCGGTTTCAATCGGGTCACCGTTCGGCCAGGACCCGTGCGAGGAACCGCCCCGTATGGCTGTCCGGCACCCCGGCGACCGCCTCGGGGGTGCCCTGGGCCACCAGGAGCCCGCCCCGGTCGCCGCCCTCGGGGCCGAGGTCGAGGATCCAGTCTGCGGTCTTGAGCACATCCAGGTTGTGTTCGATGACCACCACGCTGTTCCCCTTGTCCACCAGGCGGTGGAGCACCTCCAGGAGGAGCCGCACATCCTCGAAATGCAGCCCGGTCGTCGGCTCGTCGAGGATGTACAGGGTGCGGCCGGTGTCCCGCTTGGCCAGCTCGGTGGCCAGCTTGACCCGTTGAGCCTCACCACCGGAGAGGGTGGTGGCCGCCTGGCCGAGATGGATATAGCCGAGGCCGACGTCATTCAGCAGGTCGAGCTTGTCGGCAATGCGGCGCTGGCTCTCGAAGAAGTCGAGCCCCTCCGCCACGGTCAGGTCCAGCACCTCGGCGATGCTACGCCCCCGGTACCGCACCTCGAGGGTCTCGCGATTGTACCGCCGGCCCTTGCAGACTTCGCATGGCACATACACGTCGGGCAGAAAGTGCATCTCGATCTTGACGAGCCCGTCGCCCTGGCAGGATTCGCACCGGCCGCCCTTCACGTTGAAGGAAAAGCGGCCGGGGCCGTACCCGCGGATCTTCGCTTCGGGGAGCTGGGTGAAGAGCTCCCGGATCGGGGTGAACAGTCCGGTGTACGTAGCGGGATTGGATCGCGGCGTGCGCCCGATCGGGCTCTGGTCGATCTCGATGACCTTGTCGATGAAGTCGAGGCCCTCGATCCTGGCGTGCGCCCCCGGGACCACCCGCGCCCGGTAGAAGTGGCGGGCCAGCGAGCGGTAGAGGATGTCGGTCACCAGGCTCGACTTGCCGGAGCCCGACACGCCGGTGACGGCGACGAAGAGCCCGAGCGGCAGGTCCACGGTCAGGTCGCGCAGGTTGTTGGCGCGCGCGCCGACGATCCGCAGCTGCTTGCCGGGCACCGGGAGCCGGCGGGCCGACGGCACCGGAATCCGCAATTCACGGCGCAGGTACCGCGCCGTGAGGGAGGTGGGGTGGGACAGCACCTGGTCCACGGTCCCCTCCGCCATCACCTCGCCCCCGAACCGGCCCGCGCGCGGGCCGAGGTCGATGACATGATTGGCGGCGCGGATGGTTTCCTCGTCGTGCTCCACGACGATGACCGTGTTGCCGAGGTCCCGCAGGCCGCGCAACGTGCCGAGCAGGCGCTCGTTGTCCCGCTGGTGGAGCCCGATGCTCGGCTCGTCGAGGATGTAGAGCACGCCCACCAGCCGGGAGCCGATCTGGGTGGCCAGGCGAATGCGCTGTGCCTCGCCGCCGGAGAGGGAGCCCGCAGCCCGGCCGAGCGTCAGGTATTCGAGCCCCACGTCGCGCAGGAAGCGGAGCCGGTCGGTGACTTCCTTCAGGATCGGCCCGGCAATCTCGGGGTCGAGACCCGCACGGGCCGGCGCGCGGAGCGGGAGCCCCTCGAAGAACTCCAGGGCGCGCTCGACCGGGAGCTCGACGATGTCGCCGATGCTGGTGCCCTGCACCAGCACCGCGAGGCTCTCGGCCTTCAGCCGGCGCCCCCCGCAGGCCAGGCAGGGCTGCTCGACCATGTACTCCTCGAGGGCGGCCCGCGCGGCGTCGCTGGCGGTCTCGTGATAGCGGCGCTCGACGTTCCGCAGCACCCCTTCCCACTCGCTCTCGTAGTCGCTCTTCCCCGAGCGTCCGTCGACCTGGAACTTGAATTTCCGGTCCGGAATGCCCTGGAGCAGCGCCTGGCGCGCCGTCTCGCTGTGCGCGCTCCAGGGTGCGGCCAGGTCGAAGTGCAGGGCCTTGGCCAGGGTCGGCAGGACCACCTTCCGCAGGTACCCGGTCGGCTCGCCCCAGGGAAGGATGACCCCCTCGAGAATCGAAATCCGCGGGTCGCCGAGGATCAACTCGGGGGTGACGGTCCGTCGGGTGCCGAGTCCGTGGCACTCCGCGCAGACACCGAAGGGCGAGTTGAACGAAAACTGGCGGGGCTCCAGCTCCGGCATGGAAAGCCCACAGGTGGGGCACGCAAAGCGCTCGGAAAACGTCACCAATGCCGGCGCGCTTCCCCGCTTGCCGCCTTCCCCGCCGTGTTTCACCACCTCGACCACGCCATCCGCCACCTTCAGCGCCGTCTCGATCGAGTCGTTGAGGCGGCCGCGGTCGGCCGCCTTGACCACCAGCCGGTCCACCACGACGGCCACGTCGTGGTTCTTCCTCCGATTGAGCGGAGGGATGTCGGCGAGGTCGTAGGTGTCGCCGTCGACCCGGGCGCGAACGAAGCCGCGCTTCCGGATGTCGTCGAACAGGTCCTTGAACTCCCCCTTCCGGCCGCGGACCAGGGGCGCCAGCACCTCGATCCGGGTCCCCTCCGGCCAGGCCAGCACGGCGTCGGTGATCTGGCTGGCGCTCTGGCGCTCCACCGGACTCCCGTCGTTGGGACAGTGGGGCACACCGGCACGAGCCCAGAGCAGCCTGAGGTAGTCGTACACCTCGGTGACGGTCCCGACGGTGGATCGGGGATTGTGCCCGGTGGACTTCTGTTCGATGGAGATGGCGGGGGAGAGGCCCTCGATCACGTCCACGTCGGGCTTTTCCATGAGGCCGAGGAACTGGCGGGCGTAGGCCGACAGCGATTCGACGTACCGCCGCTGCCCTTCGGCGTAGATCGTGTCGAAGGCCAGCGAAGACTTGCCCGAACCCGACAGTCCGGTAATGACGGTCAGGCGGTTGCGCGGGATCGTGACCGAGATGCCCTTGAGGTTGTGCTCACGGGCTCCGCGGACGACCAGGAATTCTTCGGCCATAGCCATGGAGGATACCCCCGACCGGTGGCGGGATTCAACTGGGACCCAGCGCTCCCGCGGAGCGAGCCGTTCCCTTTTGTGGCAGAATCCGACACTTTTCGGCATTCCTGCGGTGGTGTCGTCCGTCCCCCGTTTCCCAGATTTCCATGCGCCGTTCGAGAACCAGCCGGACCAGCGGTCGCCAGGAGGCGCTTGGGGACCTGTTCGCCCCCGACGCCCTCGAGGGTGAACCGACCTCCCGCGCGGCCGACGCGAGCTTTCCGCTCCGGCCGTTCTCGGCGGAGATCCCCAGGGACGCTGGCGTCGATCCGCACGCCGAGGCCCAGGAGAGTCCGGTCGAACGCCAACTCCGGCTCGCGCGGGAAGCCGTCCGCCGGGGTCGGCGGGCCGATGCCCTGGCGGCCTTCCACCAGCTCCTGCAACTCGAGCCGGAGCACCTGGCTGGTCGGATCGAACTCGCCAGGCTGTTCGAACAGCACGGCGAGATCGACGAGGCGTACGCCCACCTCACGGAGGTTGCGCGCCTCCGGCCCGACCAGGCGGAGCCGCTGATCGCCCGGGGGGCCTTCCTGGCCAGGTTGAAGCGGCACCCGGAGGCCGAGGCCGACCTGCAGCGCGCCATCCGGGCCTCTCCCGGGCTGGCCGATGGCCACTTCGAGCTCGGATTCGCACTCTGGCGGAAGGGCCTGGCCGGCGAGGCGGCGGAGCACCTCCGGCGGGCGGCTGTGCTGGCCCCGGAGCGGGCGGACATCGCGCATTATCTCGGAGAATCCCTTCACCAGCTGGGCGACGACCTCGGCGCCCTGGCGGCCCTCGAGCGGGCGGCGGCGCTCGACGCCAGCAACCCGAAGCCGCTGCAGCTGATGGGGCGAGTCCTCGACCGGCTCGGCCGGCCCGAGGAAGCCCGCGAGATGTACCGCCGGGCGCGTGAGGCGGCCCCCCGATGATCGAGGTCGTGGTTGACGACCTCGCGTTCATGGCGGTGGACGCGGTCCTGCGGCCGGCCAGCGACACGCTCGACCCGGTGGCGTCGGTGTCGAGCCGCCTGGACCGGCTGGCCGGCACCGCCTTCGCCAGCGAGCGCCATGTTCAATCGGCGCTGGAGGTCGGCTCGGCCGTGGTCACCGGCGCCGGCGAGCTCTCGGCACAGTTCGTCATCCACGCCGTGATCCGCGGCGAGGAGGAGAACGCCACCCGTGACACGGTGCGGCGCGCCCTGACCTCGGCCTGGCGGCAGGCCTCGGCGTTCGGCCTTGCGCGCATCGCCAGTCCGCCGATCGGCGCCGGCGCCGGGCAACTCGGGCTCGCGGACGCGGCCGAGCTGATGGCCGGCACATTCGAGGAG
>DAOMFQ010000105.1:0-8158 GCA_035429905.1 Gemmatimonadales bacterium | reverse complement strand
CGAGGACCAGAGCGGCGGCTGGGACATCGATTCCGCCGGGCACACCGCCGTCGGACTGGTCTGGAACGGGTGCAACGCCGAGGCCTTCCTGTGGACCGACGCCGGCGGCCCGGCCAACTTCGTCGCGCTCGACCTGCTCGGCGACCCCTCGCCCGAGAACGGGGCTCCCCCGATCAATCGCGCCACGGTCATCTCGGACGATGGCCAGACCGCCGCTGGCTTCGCCTCGCACGTCGCCGATGTTGGCGGCAATCTCTACTGGATCGACCGCTGGCCCGCCATCTGGCACGCCAACGGGTCCGGCTTCCTGCTCCCCTCCAACCCGGTATTCACCGATGACTGCCCGGGTGAGGTGCTCGCCATCGCCGGCAACGGCTCGCTCGTGACCGGCGTCTGGTGCGACCACGCCTTCCTCTGGAGCGAGGCCACCGGCGTCGTCGACCTCACGCCCGGGGAGTCGGGACATGGGCAGGCCGTCGCGCGCAACGGCGAACTGGTCTTCGGCACCGTGGGTGGCGGCTTCTTCGGGGGCCCGCCGCAGCCGTTCGTCTGGACCGAGGCCGGCGGCGTGCAGTACCTGCTGGACATCGCCCTTGCCAATGGCATCTCGCTGCCGAACAACTCCTACTGGGAAGCGGTTGTGGCCGCCTCGGCGGATGGCACCGTGGTCGTCGGCACCGTGTATGACGAGGCCTTCCAGCTGCACACCTACGTGCTCAAGCTGCCGGTCTCCGCGTACGGCCTGTAGTACCGGACGGCAGCCACCGCGCTGCAACGGCCGCCAGGGTGCCCCATGCGCCCTGGCGGCCGTGCCGCATCCGGCAACCAGCCGGTGACACCTTCACGAGGGCACGAGCGTAGATTCAGACATCCGGCAGCTCGGCTCCGCCGCCCCGCTGCCCCGCTGCCCACCCTCTCTTGACGGACCCCATGTCTCGCTTCCTGACCCTGCTCGCCGTGGTGGCCCTCCCGGTGAGCGCCGCCGCCCAGCAGTCCGCTCCCGTGACCGACCTCAGGTACCAGCTGACATACACGACCGCCACGGCCGCCGCGCGCAGCCTGACCGTCACCACCCGGTTCCAGGTGGCCGGCCCCGCGCCGGTCCTCCTGTCCCTGCCGAGCTGGACCCCGGGGGCGTACGAGGTCTCGAACTTCGCGCGGCGGGTCTCGAACTTCGGGGTCATGCAGGGCGGCAAGCCGCTCGTGTGGGACAAGAGCGACCCCGACACCTGGCGGATCCGCCCCACCGGGAAGGGCGAGGTCACCATCACCTTCGACTTCCAGGCCAACCAGCTCGACAACGCGATGGCCTGGAGCGCGCCCGAGTTCCTGATGGTGAACGGCACCAACGTCTTCCTCTATCCGGAGGGCCGGAGCCTGCTGTTCCCGGCCAAGGTGTCGGTCACCACCGAGTCGGGCTGGCGCGTGGCCACCGGCATGACCCCCGACGCGGGTCCGCGCGCCTGGAAGGCCGGCAACTACCACGACCTGGTGGACATGCCGTTCTTCATCGGCAAGTTCGACTTCGACAGCACCCAGGTGGCGGGCAAGTGGATCCGCCTGGCCAGTTATCCGGCGGGCACCCTGGCCGGCGCGCAGCGCGCGGAGTTCTGGAGCCAGCTGTCCAAGTACCTCCCCGTGGAAATCGCCGTGTTCCAGGTGGCGCCCTACACCACCTACACCAACATGCTGATCTTCGACCAGGACTTCGGCGGCGGCAGCGCCCTGGAGCACCAGAACTCGCATGTGGCCATCTACACCCCGCTGCTCATCGGCAACCCGGTGCTGCCCTCCATCACGGCACACGAGATCTTCCATCTCTGGAACGTCAAGCGGCTCCGGCCCGCCGCGATGGTGCCCTACGCCTACGACCGCTGGATGCCCACCCCCTGGCTCTGGGTGAGCGAGGGCATCACCGACTACTACGCCGACCTGGCACTGGTGCGCGCGGGCGTCATCGACTCGGCCGAGTTCCTGGCACTCACCGCCGGCAAGATGCAGGAAGTGGCCGACGTGCCCGTGGTGTCGCTGGAGGACGCCTCGATTTCCGCCTGGATCGGGATGAGCGACGGCACCGGCTCCATCTATTACCCGAAGGGTTCGCTGGCCGGGATGCTGCTCGACATCCGGATCCGCGCGGCGAGCGGGAACCGCCAATCGCTCGACGACGTGATGCGCGGGCTCTATCGATCGACGTACGAAAAGGGCAGGGGGTTCACCGCCAGGGAATGGTGGGACGCCGTGTCCCTGGCCGCCGGCGGGGCCTCGTTCGCCGACTTCAACGCGCGCTACATCGACGGGCGCGAACCGTTCCCCTACGCCGAGGTGTTCCCGCTCGCCGGGCTCACGCCCGTGGTGGACAGCAACCGGGTGGCGCGGGTTGGGATTCAGACGCAGGGCGATTCGGCGAGCGAAGCGGTGCAGGCCGTCACCCCGGGAGGTGCCTTCGCGACCGCTGGAGGGCAGGCCGGGGACGTGCTCGTCCGTGTCGGTGAAATCGACGGGTCGGCCGCCAGCTGGGCGGAACAGTTTCGCGCGAAGTATGGCAGCGCCGCAGAGGGCACGGTGATTCCAGTCGTGGTTCGCCGCGGCAGCGAGACCCTCACACTCCAGATGCCGCTCCGGTTCGTGACGCTCCGCAGCTACCGGCTGGTGTACGACCCCAAGGCCACGCCGGAAGCGGTCCGGATCCGCACCGGCATCCTGGCCGGCATGGTCAATCGGTAGTGGCGCTGGTGTTCCCGGCCGCGTTTGCCGCCATGGCGCTCGCGGCCCTCGTGCTGCCTCGCCCGGCCGACCGGCTGCGTGGGGGGTTCGGATTGCCTGCCTTCGCGTTGGGGGCCGCCAGCATTCCCTTCCTGGCCGATGTCCGGGGCCCCGATGTGTCGCTCTGGGTGAGCGCGGCGCTGCTCCTCCTCGGTCCCTCGCTGCTCCTGCTCGCGGCCTGGCGAGCCGAGTTGACTCCGCACCGCCCGGTGTCGCTGCTCGTGCTGGCCGCCGCGGCGGTGGCGGTGGCTGCCGCGTGGCCCACGCTCCGGCTCGGCGGGATCGTTCCCGCCGCGCTCACCGCCGGCGCCATCGCCCTCGGCGGGCTCTTCCTCTGGATGCTCGGATCCACGTTGGGAGTCGGGCGGGCCCTCCGCCGGCTCGACGCGCGGCTTCTGCTCTCCCGTGGTGACTGGCCCTGGGGCGCGCTCATCGTGGCCGCCGCGGCGCTGCTGGTCGGTACGGCCGCGCTGAGGTGGCCGCTCTGGATCGAGCTCTGGCAGTCGGTCGGCGTTCCGGTCGGCGTCCTGCTCGCCTGGTGGGCCGTCGCGACCAGGCGCGCCCCGCTCGGACTGGCCGGCGCGGCATTCGCCTGCGCCTTTGCGGGGCCGGAATGGGCTTACGGGTCCTGGCTGCTGCTCGCGGTGGCGGCGGCCGCCGTCCGCTCGACTCCCCGTGCGGCCAGCGTGGTCGCCGCCGCCGGCGGCTACCTGGGGGAGCGGGCGCTGCTCTCGGGCGAAGTGCTCTACACCGTGCTGCTGGCCGGCGCCGCGACCGCGTTGCTGGGCGCGCTCTGCGCGGACGCGTCGGCGGAGGACCCCGCGCCGCGTTGACCCTCCCCGCGGCGCGGTCCATATTACGCGCCTCAAGCCCGAACGAATCGCTCGCCAATATCAGGAGCCCGACCATGTCGTTCACCCTGCCCCCGTTGCCCTACGACTACGCCGCGCTGGAACCCCACATCGACGAAGCCACGATGCGGATCCACCACGACAAGCACCACGCCGCCTACGTGAACAACCTCAACGCGGCGCTCGAAGGCCAGGCCGCCCTGCAGGGCAAGTCCATCGAGGCGATCCTCGCCGACCTGGAAATGGTGCCGGACGCCATCCGGATGACGGTCCGGAACAACGGCGGCGGTCACTACAACCACACGATCTTCTGGGAGATGATGACGCCGGGCGGCGCCGGCGCCCCCGGCGGTGCGCTGGCCAAGGCGATCGACGGCGCCTTCGGCAGCTTCGCCACCTTCAAGGAGCAGTTTGCCAAGGCCGGCGCCACCCGCTTCGGCTCCGGCTGGGCCTGGCTCTCGATGGATACGGCCGGCAAGCTCTCGGTGGAGAGCACGCCCAACCAGGACACGCCCCTCTCGGCGGGCCGCACCCCGCTCCTCGGCTGCGACGTCTGGGAGCACGCCTACTACCTCAAGTACCAGAACCGGCGTCCCGACTACATGGCGGCCTGGTGGAACGTGGTGAACTGGGACGTCGTGGCGAAGCGCTACGGGAAGTGAGCGGGCGCTGATGCACGAGTTGCCGGCCATCGGATCGGTCGCACCCGAGTTTACCCTCCCCTCCACAGCGGGCAGCGACGTCACGCTGTCCTCGCTCCGGGGCAGGCGGGTGCTGCTCGCCTTCTTCCCGCTGGCCTTCACCAGCACCTGCACGGCGGAGCTCTGCGCCTTTTCCGAGGACTACGGGCGGTTCGCGGATGCCAACACGGTCGTGCTGCCGATCTCGGTGGACTCGGTCCCGACGCTGAAGGTGTTCAAGTCGCAGGAGCGGATGACCGTGGACCTGCTCAGCGACTTCAAGCGGCAGGTGTCCCTGGCGTACGGCACCCTCAACGAGGAGAAGTTCTACTCGAAGCGGGCGTACATCCTGATCGACGCGGCGGGCGTGGTGCGCTGGACCCACGTGGAAACGAAGAGCGGCGAGCGCCGCAGCAACGAGGAACTCCTCGCCCAGGTGAAGGCCGCCGCGTGAGGCGGATCGTGGCGGTGGCTCCGGCCGCCGCGCGCGATCCGGTGCGGGCGCTCCTCGCCTCGCTGCCGGGGGCGTCGAGCCGGGTGGTGGACTCCCTCGACACCGTCGCCTGGGCCGACACCGACGTCCTCTGGCTGCACGACCTCCACCCCACATCCCCGGCATTGCGGCCCTGGCTCGACGCCGGCGGCCGCCTGCTCGCCACCCTGCAAGGCACCCTCCTCGCGTGCAACCTCGGCCTGGAATCGACGCCGCCGGACGACGTGCGGGACACCGTCTGGGCGCCGATCCCCGGGCAGGACGCCCTCCGCGGCCTCGCCGGCTTCGGCCCCCATCCGCTCTTCACCGGCATGCAGCAGGGCACCTGCACCTGGGCGCCGGTCGCCGGAG
Source organism: Gemmatimonadales bacterium (assembly GCA_035429905.1). Classification (GTDB taxonomy): domain Bacteria; phylum Gemmatimonadota; class Gemmatimonadetes; order Gemmatimonadales; family GWC2-71-9; genus SPDF01. The sequence continues at coordinate 3,017 of DAOMFQ010000105.1, read as the reverse complement.
AGGGCTACCGCGCGGCGGTGTACGCCGCCGGCCGTCCCTCGACTGGTGCCGTCGTGGCGGTCGAGCGTGCCGGCATGGAGTTGAACCCCGCACAGGTCGTCGCCTGGGAGTATGCCGTGGGCGACGGCGGGCTGATGTGTATCGGGAGCGGGGTCCACCCGGATGCGGCCGACCAGCGCTGTGCGCCGCAGTTGCGTGCGCTCCTCGCCAACGCGCTAACAGGCCACGGCATCCCGCATCGCGACCGTCCGCCCGGGGCCCACCACTGGCCGGCGCCCGGAGAGCGGGTCCTCCGGCGGGACCTTGCGCCCGTGCCGGAGGTGTCGGAGCCGCGCGGGGACTGGGGCGACTCCCCCGCCTTGCTCGCGAGGGAATATCCGGTCGAGTCGGATGCACCGTGGTCGCTCGGCGGGCGCCGCGGGTTCGTCACGGGAGGCGAGCGCCGGGGGCTCCGGGAGGCCTGGCTCCATCCCTTCCGCGTCCTTCGCGATGTCAGCCTGAAAGTCGCCGGTGCCGCGCCGACCGCGTCCCGGATGCGCGTGACCCCCGATCAGGTGGACCGGCATGCGGAGGTGGATGGGGTCATCACCACCGAACGGTGGATGGTGGCGCTCGAACACCCGGTCCTCTACTGGCAGGTGGATCCGGGCGCGCGGCGGCCGGTCCTCCTCGAATGGACCGCCGACCTGCGGCGCGCGTGGCCGTATCCTGCCGCCTGTGGTGGAGACCTCGAGCTCTCGATCGCTCCCGACGGGCGCAGCGCGGCACTGGCCGCCCGTGGCGACCCCTTCCGCCTCCTGATCGACGTCGAAGGGGGCACGCTGGAAGCCGCGCCGGTCGAGGGCCCGGCGGTTCGGATGTCGGTGCGGGCCACCGGTCCCTGTCGGGTGCGCCTGCTCGGGGCCTCCGACGACGCGGACCTCGAGCGATCGCGCCAGATGCTGGCGCGCAGGGGGTTCGCGGGGGTCCGGACCCAGCGGGTGGACCACGCGCGCGAGCTCGCCACCTACGCGACCTCCATCGACCTGCCCACACCCGGGGGCGTCGAGGAGTTCGAGTGGGCGAAGGTGCGGATGGATGCGCTGCTCGCGGGCACACCGGGCATCGGCCGCTGCCTGACCGCCGGCTACGGCGAATCGCCCGCGGGGACCGGCCGGCCCGGTGCCGCGTGGTACGTCGGGGCCGAGGCCTGTCGCACGGCCATGGCGCAACTTGCCGCCGGCGACCGGGGCGGGCCGCGCGACACCCTGAAGTTCCTGTCGCTCACCCAGGACGTGGACGGCCGCATCCTGGAGGAATGCTCGACCAGCGGACTCGCACGGTACGGCGGCGGGTCGGTCATGCCGCTCTACCTGTTGCTGGCCGCGCGATATGCCGCGTGGACCGGCGAGCTCGATTTCCTGTCCCGGCGGTGGGGGGCCATCCGGCGGGCCCTGGACCTCGGGGTCGCCGAGCAGGCCTGGGCGGTGGCCGACGCCTCGAGTTGGGCCGCGGCGCTCGAGGCGCTGCAGCCCCTGGCGGAGGCCCTCGGCCACACGGAAACGGCGGAAGCGCTGTTGCGCCACACCGCGGCAGCGCGCGCCGGAATGGTCGAGGGGGCGGATCCGCCCCGGTGGTCCGGGGTCCTGGATGTCATCGAGGGCCTCTGGGGCGTCACGCCGAACGCACTGGAGAATGCGGTGCAGCTCGCACCCCTGTTCGAGCCGGCGTGGGACACCATGGCGCTCGACCGGCTTCGCGTCGGGAAGACGGTGCTGAGCGTCCGCCTCCGCCGCCGATTCGGGCAGGTGGCGGCGCGGCTCGAGCGCGTGCATGGGCCGCGCATTCACGTGGACTTCAGGCTCAGAGGCGAGGCGACCTCGGATGCGGTCACGCTCGATGACGTCGAGCTGCGGGGCGGTCGCGTGGGCTTCGAGGTGGAGGGAAACCACGCGCTGGTCTGGCACGCCTGAGGCGCACCGCTGCCGATTCCGGTTACCTTCCAAACCATCCCCGAATTCTCGAGCCGCGAGTCTATGCGAGCACGCACCGCCCTGATTCTGGCGCTGGCCCTGGCAGCCGCCGGCTGCCGCCTCGAATCCCACCCGCCCCCGGGGCTTCCCGCGGACGAAGCGGCCATCCGCTCGGCGGTCGCCGCCTGGCTGGCCCGGGAAGAGCCCTGGGCGCGGATCATCCGGAGCGATGTCCGGCAGGACAAGGACCTCGCGACGGCGTGGGTCATCGCGTCGCCGCCGGCCGTGGACGGGGAGGGGGAGCGCGCCGAGCTCTTTGTGCTGCGCCGGGAAGCCGCCGGCTGGATCGTCGCCTTCCACGGGGTCCCGGTGCGCGTGCGGGAACCGGCCAAGGCCGCTCCGTGACCGAGACGGCCCGCGGCGCGAGTGAGGCGCTCGAACTGGTCGGGGCCGTGGCCCGGCTCCTCAACGGGAGTGGTTCCAAGGACGCCATTGGCCGGGTCGCGGAGCTGCTCCGGCGCGGCATGCCGGCGGACTCGGTGACGGTATGGGTGCGGCAGCCGAGCGGCGCGGCTTTCGCGCCCTACGCCGCCCCCGCCCCGCCGATCCCTCCCTTTCCCCTCCCGTCGCTGAACGCGCTGCCCCCGGTCGATGCCGCGGGCCTCCGCCTCCCGCTGAAGCACGACGGCGCCACTGTCGGCCTGCTGGACATCGAGGGGGTGGCCACGGCGCCGGGTCGGGAGGCCGCGGCCATCGTGGCCGACCTGCTGGCGCCCCACGTGGCCCTGATCGAGCTCTCGGAAGACCTCGCCTTCGAGGTCGCGGTGCGCGCCCGCCAGATCGAGGAGCAGCGCCGCTTCACCGGCCTCGTCATCGACAGCCTGCCGGTCGGCCTGTACGTCGTGGACCGGGAGTACCGGATCCAGATCTGGAACCGGAAGCGCGAGACCGGCACCCAGGGCGTGCAGCGCGGCGAGGTGGTCGGGCGCCCGGTCTTCGAGGTGCTGACCCGGCAGTCGGCCGAACAGCTGAAGGCGGAGTTCGACCAGATCTTCGAGTCGGGGC
>DAOMFQ010000104.1:0-8215 GCA_035429905.1 Gemmatimonadales bacterium | reverse complement strand
GCCACGAACACCGGGATCATCGCCACCTCGTCGGTCCGATGCAGGTAGAACGATTCGACCCGGCTCAGGTTGTACAGGGCGGCCGGGACGAGCCCGGTTTCCTCCAGCAGCTCACGGATGGCGCCGGTGTCGGGCCGCTCGCCGTCCTCGAGGTGCCCGTGCACCGCCTCCCATGCACCCGGCGAGCGGCCCCGGGCGCTCCGGCGCAGCACCAGAAACTCGAAGCCCGCCCCGTCGGGGCGGGCCACGTAGAGATCGATCATCGACACCCGGACCTGCGTCACGGACGCCGCCCCGCGGGGTCCCGGCTCACCCGGTCCGCCGCCGGCTCAGCACGGCGTCGAGCCGGGCAGACAGGGCGCGGGCGCGGAATGGCTTGGTGAGGAAGTCGTCGGCGCCGAGCTCGAACACCCGCACCTCGTTGTCCTCGTCGCCCTTGGCGGTCAGGACGATGACCGGGATGCCCTGCGTGGTGGGCCGCGACCGCAGCTGGGCCAGGACGGCGTAGCCGTCGAGACCCGGCAGGTTGAGGTCAAGCACGATGATGTCGGGCGCCACCCGATCCACCTGGTCGAGCGCCTGGACACCGTCGCGCGCCTCGTGCACGAGGTATCCCTCCCGCTCCAGGAGGTCCTTCATCACCCGTCGGAGCTGGTCCTCATCGTCTACCAGGAGTACCGAGACGCCGCGGGAGGGTCCCGTGCCAGGCACCGGCGTCACGGGCTCGTCGAGCAGCTCGAAGGCGGTGGCGAGGTCCACCGATGGAGCCGCTGGTGCGGCGGGCGCCGCCGTCCCCGGCTGCACCATGGTCGGGAAGACACCAGTGGGATAGAGCGAGGGAATGCCGAGGGCGCCCGGCTTGGCGCCCGACGCCCCGAAGCGACCCTCGAGCGGGATGTCGGTGACCCGCAGCAGTTCGTCGACCGAGCTGTCGCCCTCGAGCACGTGGCGGAGGCCGCTCTCGAAGAGCGACATCATGCCGTTGTGCCGGGCCGCGGTGGCGATCATGTCCACCGTGGCGCCCTGCCCGATGAGCCGCTCGAGCTCGGGGCTCATCGTCAGGATCTCGACGATGGAGAACCGGCCCTTGTACCCGGTCATGGTGCAGTCGGGGCAGCCCTTGGGCTCGTAGAGCGTCGTGCCGGCGGGGAAGTACGTCATGACGCGCTCGGGCACGGGCCCCTTCTGGACCACCCGGCAGGAGAGGCAGAGCCGCCGCATGAGGCGCTGGGCGATGACCCCGCGGAGCGCGGCCCCGATCTTGTACGCCTGCATGCCCATGTCGACGAGCCGCGTCACGGAATTCGGCGCGTCGTTGGTGTGCAGCGTGGAGAGCACCAGGTGGCCGGTCAGCGACGCCTGCACCGCGATCTGCGCGGTCTCGCCGTCGCGGATTTCGCCCACGAGCACCACGTCGGGATCCTGCCGGAGGATCGACCGCAGCGCCGTGGCGAACGTGAGCCCGGCCTTCTCGTTGATCTGCACCTGGACGATGTGCTTGCCGAGCCGGAACTCGACCGGGTCCTCGATGGTGACGATGTTCACGCCCTCGCTCTGGATCATGCGGAGCGCGGAGTAGAGCGTGGTCGTCTTCCCGGAACCGGTTGGCCCCGTGACGAGGATGATGCCCTCCTTGAAGCCCAGCAGCCGCTCGACCTGCAGCCGCTCCTCGGCGAAGAGCCCGAGGGTCTGGAGCGACAGGATGGTCGACTTCTGGTTGAGGATCCGGATGACGACCTTCTCGCCGTACGTGGCGGGCAGGGTCGAGACGCGGAGGTCCACCTTGTCGTTGTTGATGGCGATCCGGGCCCGGCCGTCCTGGGGCCGCAGCCGGTCGGCGATGTCGAGCCCCGACATGATCTTGATGCGGGAGATGAGCGGGATGCCCGCCGCGCGGGGCACCGTCATGACCTGCCGCAGGACGCCGTCGATGCGGTAGCGCACGGTGACGCCGCCCTCGATCGGCTCGACGTGGATGTCGCTGGCGCGGCTGGTCACCCCGTCGGCGAGCATCATGTCGACCAGCCGGACGATCGGCTTCTGGCTCGCCTCGTCCGCGGAGGCGCCCTCGTCGAGCTGGGTCTCCTCGATCTGCTGCACGTCGGCGCCGGTTTCCAGGCCGCCCAGCAGCTTCGACACCAGGTTCTCGCCGCGGTAGAGCTCTTCCAGCCGGTCGCGGATGCGGGACGGCGACGAGAGCAGCAGCCGGACTTCCCGCCCCGTGGCGAAGGCCAGCATCTTCTCGGCGTCGATGTCGAACGGATTGGCGGTGGCGGCGTCGAGCGTCGAGTCGGTGATCCGGAGGGGCAGGACGTTGTGCTTGCGCGCCACGCCCTCCGGCACCGAGTCCCGCACCTTCGGGTCCATCATCGTCAGGTCGGCGAGCGGCAGCCGGAAGCGCGCGGAGATGGCGGCCAGGACCTGGTCGTCGGTCATGATCCGGCGCTGGACGATCTGCTCCCACAAGGACGTAGGCGTGGTCTCCGCTGCCTCGCGGATGGCCGTCATGGCCTCCTCGGGGACCGCGGTTTCCAGCGTGGGAACCAGCCACTCGTCCAGGAACGGCATACGCGTGGTGTACCTCTCTCGAGCGTGGAACAGAAATAAAGGGCGCTCAGGGGACAATGGGTAGGGGCAGCGCCTTACAGGATGTTCCACCACTCCCGCGAGATGTCCAACGTCACCTCGAACACGCCGTCCCGCAGGCCGTAGCCTCCCTCCAGCCGGACCAGCCCCATGAACCATTCCGTCGCCAGCCCGACCGTGCTGCGCAGCCCCCCGCTCGCGGCCCAGGGCGTGTTCGAGACCGCGCGCTCGCTCCAGCCGGTGCCGATGAACGGCGCCACGACCAGCGTCGGCCCGGCGACGGGGAAGCCCCCGAAGGAGATGCCCGGGGACGGGACGTTGAGGCGCCACTCCGCATGGGCGAGCGCGAGGCTCCGCCCACCGAACTCGCGGAAGGAATACCCCACCAGGGAGCCGCGGCCCCCCATGACGAAGCTCCGGTAGGCCGGCAAGCCATCGCTGCCGACCCCGCCGTAGCCCAGGATCCGGAGCGCGCCGGGGCCCAGCGGCGCCTGCCACCGGACGGCCACGGCGGCACGCACGTAGTCGGTGGGGCCGGTGCCACCCTCCAGAAGCACATCACCACTCAAGTCATGTCGGGCCATCAGGCCGAGGGCCTCGCGCGTGAGCGTCACAGTGGCCTGGGTGTACTGCCCCGCCCCGAGCGCGGGATTGGGGCGGTAGCTCCCCCGGGCAGGGGTGGCGGCCACCGCCATGTCGTGGGTCGATTCGATCCCGACTGCGAGTCCGAGGGCGGTCCGGTCGGCGATCGGACGCCGAATTCCCACCGACCCCCAGTCCACCAGCGCGTAGTCTCCGTAGTCCTGGCCCGCCTCCTGCGAGGTGATGGAATTGACGATGGGCGCCGTGATCAGGAAGTCGCTGACGTCCTGGATGCGTCTCCCTGCCCCGACGCTGACGGTGTTGGTGCCCAGTCCGAGATCCACCACGAGGCGGCCGAACAGACGCCCGTCGCTCGTGCCGTAGGCCGCATACGGCCGCAGCGCGAGCCGGCGCTCGGCGGCTTCCATGGTCAGCCCGAAGCCGAGGGTGAGTCCCTGGACCCGGTTCACGTGGGCGAGGTCGCTCACCGAGTTGCTGGCGATCCGCGTGCCGCTGAGGCCGCTCAGGGCGCGGTCCCCGGCGATCCGCTCGACCTGGCGCCGGAGCGCGGTCATGTCCTGGCGGTTGACCGGCTCGGCCACGCCGGCGATCGCGTCGGCCAGCGGTTCGGACCACGTCACCGTCGACGAGTCCGGCTGCTTCAGTCCGCCGATCGACGGCCCCGCGAACGTCGCCGGGGGGAGGTCGGGGTTCAGCACGTACTCCCCCACCTGCCACCGCCCGCGGATGATCCCGCGGGCGGGAAAATCAAGCCAGGTGGTGCGGCGGCGAATCTCGATTTCCTGGCGCTCGGGCAGCCAGAACCGGCCCTCGTAGAGCGCGTTCTCGAGGACGATGCTGATGTCCTCGAGCTGCGGGTCGAGATAGGCCGACGGCGTGAAGCTGAAGCGAAACTGGACGACCTCGGCGGTGGCCACATCGAGGTAGAGCGTGCCGATGACCCGCGGCTCGGCGAACGACCGGGGCCGGACGGCCACCTCGTAGACGTGCACCGTGCGGGTGTTGGCCACCAGGGCGAGCGAGTCCTGCAGGGCGAAGTCGTACGCGGCGAGCCCCTCGGGCGAGAGGGGATGGACGACGTCGCGGACCTCGTCGCCGTCGCCGATCCGGATCCGGTTGCCGTAGTTGTTGGTGACGACTCCCAGGTGGTCGCGGTGGTAGTTGACCTCGGTGGGCAGCCAGGTGCCGTCCCGCCAGCCAAGGATTGTCTGCTTGCTGAGGCCCGGGGCGCGCCAATACACTTCCAGCTGCAGTTCATCCGCCTTCACCAGCCGGGGCGGCTCGGTCAGGCCGGACCCGACCTGCGCCAGGAAGAAGACGAAGCCGTGGGCGCGTGCCTGGTAGGCGCGCAGGCTGGTGTCGGCCTGCACCAGCTGGCGCCGCGCGGTGCCGCGCCCGACCAGGTCGAGCACCTCGGGCGTGTTCCACGCCTGGGCGGCGATCGGCGGGGCGATGATGGGGAGCAGGATGACGAGCACCGAGTGGCGGAGGCGCATCTGCTGAGAATATCCCGGGACCGGAGGCCACGAGCAAGCGGCGCGCCACTGGCGCATGCGGCGCTCCTGGCCGTCGCGGCCGCTGCCTGCGGCCGGGCGGCGCCGGGCGTCGAGGGACCGGTCCAGGGGCCCGCGCCCCGCTCCTACACCGCCGACCAGGTCTTCACCGTCGAGGTCTGGGGCGCGCCCGCGCCGGACACAGCCGTCACCTTCGCCGCCGCCGCGGGCCGCTCCATCGTGCTCCGTCACGGTCCCCCGGACAATACCGTGTTCGCGCAGGTGGACCTGCCGGCCAAGGCGCTGGCGGCGCCCGCGGGGCGGGACAGCGTCACCGTGTCCATCCACCCGGTGCCGGGGGTCTACGGCGTCGTGCTCGAGAGCGACGGGGCGCTCTCCCTGCCCATCATGCTCACGTTCAAGTACCCGGTGCACTTCGCGGCGCCCGCCGACAGCCGCACCCGGTATGCCACCGACTTCCAGTTCGAGCAGGCGCTGGCGGTGGCGCTGGTGGAGGGCGACGGCACCAGGTTCCAGACGCTGCGCTCCACCCGGCCCGCGAGCGACAACCTCCAGGCGCAGGTCTCCGCGCTGGGGCGCTACCAGCTGGTGGCGCCGCGTTGAGCTAGATTCGGGACCACCATGCCTCTCTACTCCCTCATCAGTTTCGGCGGCGACCAGCGCTTCGAGCTTCCCGCCGGCCGCACCCTCCTCGTCGGCCGTGCGGTGGAGTGCGACGTGCCGGTCTTCGACCCGACGGTGTCCCGGCACCACGCGGAGCTCACCGCGGAGGACGATGGCGACGGTGTCCGCGTGAAGGACCTCGGCAGCTCCAACGGCACCTCCATCAACGGCGTCCGCGTGACCGAGGGCTTCCTGGCCGCCAACGACGCGATCGCGTTCGGCAAGATGGCTTATTACCTCCGGGCGCTGGAGGTGACCGCTGAACACCGGGTCGCTGCACCGCCGACGGTGGGGCCGAAAGGCGGCACCATCGTCCGCCAACTGGCGGTGCACGTGGACACGCCGGCGCGGGTGGACGCCATCGCGGCCGACGGGCTCCTCCGGGTAGGGTCGGGCGGCCAGGAGCGCCAGGCGGAAAAGCTCGGCCTCCTGCTCTCGCTCTCCAACCGGCTCTCCGGCCAGCTCGATCTCGACACCCTGCTTTCCACGGTGGCAGACACGACCTTCCAGGTGCTGAACGTGGATCGCGTGGCCATCCTGCTCCGCGACCCGGCCAGCGGCGACCTCGCCCCTGCGGCTTCACGAAGCCGGCTGGGTGGTGCCGAGGGGCTCCGCGTGCCGCAATCGATCGCCCGAAAGGCGGTGGAAGAGCGGGTGGCGCTCCAGACCGACAACGCCGCCGCGGACGAGCGCTTTACCGGCAAGTCGGTGGTCCAGCAGAGCGTGCGGGGCGCGATGTGCGCACCGCTCCTCGCGGAGGGAGACGAGGTGCTCGGGTTGCTCTACGTCGACAACCTGGCCACTCCGGGGAGCTTCTCGGAGGAGGACCTGCAGTTCCTCGCGGCCTTCGCGGGCATCGCCGCCGGGGGCATCCGGGCCGCCAGGTCGGCCGAGCGGGCCCAGCACGAGGCGATGATGCGCTCGAATTTCGAGCGGTACTTCGCGCCGTCGGTGGCGGCCGACATCGCCGGGCGCCAGGGCGCCATCCAGCTGGGCGGCGCCCGGCAGCCGGTGACGGTACTCTTCAGCGACATCCGCGGGTTCACGGCGCTCGCGGAGTCGATGGCGCCGGACGCCATCGCCGGGCTCCTGAGCGCCTATTTCACCGAGATGGTCGACGTCATCTTCGAGCACGGCGGGACGCTCGACAAGTTCATCGGCGACGCGATCATGGCGCAGTGGGGTGCGCCGATCCGCCATCCCGACGACCCGGAGCGGGCGCTGGCGGCCGCGGTGGGGATGCTCCGCGCAGTGCGTGACATCAATGCCCGCTGGTCGGCGCAGGGCCGCCCCACCATCAGCGTGGGGATCGGGATCAACCACGGCGAGGCGTTCGCCGGCAACATCGGCAGCCACCGCCGCCTGGAGTACACCGTCATCGGCGACGCGGTGAACGTGGCCTCGCGCCTCTGCTCCGCCGCCGCCGCGGACGAAATCCTGCTCACGGAGTCGTTCCTGCAGCAGCTGGGCAAGAAGAAGCCCGCCGTGGAGCGGGCCGAGGGAATCGAAATCAAGGGGCGGACCGGGAAGGTGAGTGTGTACCGGCTGAAAGCCTCGAGGACTGAGGACTAGCGAGCCGGAAAGGAGTACGGCGCCCCGGCCTCTGCAAGCAGGTCCAGCACCAGCCTGATCGGCAGGCCCATCACCCCGAAAAAATCCCCATCGATCCGCTCCACCAGCGCGGCGCCATACCCCTGGATGCCGTACGCCCCGGCCTTGTCCATCGGCTCCCCGGTCCGGGCGTAGGCCCTGAGCAGCCCCTCGCGCGCGGGCCGGAAGGTCACCGCCGTCACGTCGATCGCCTCGAACACCGTCTCGTCGGCGCGGAGCGCCACCGCCGTGACGACGTCGTGGGTCCGCCCCTGCAGCCGCATCAGCATCCGCACCGCATCGTCCTCGTCGGCCGGCTTCTCGAGCAATTCATCATCGAGCACCACGATCGTGTCGGCCGCGAGGACCAGCGGTCCCGGCACCGCACGCGCCTTGTCGTGCGCCAGGCGGAGGGCGTAGTCGCGGGGCGCCTCGCCGGGCTTCCGGACTTCCGGCACGGCCGAGGGACGGACCTCCACGGCAATGCCGAGCATCTCGAGCAGCTGGCGGCGGCGCGGCGAGGCGGAGGCGAGGACCAGGGGCGTCATGCGGTGCGCTCGAGGATGAGGGTGACGGGACCGTCGTTCAGCAGCTCGACCTGCATGTCCGCGCCGAACTCGCCGGCCGCCACCGTGAGGCCGGCGGCGCGGAGCTGGGCCAGCAACCGCTCGTAGAGGGGGATGGCGTGCTCGGGTCGGGCGGCGTCCACGAAGGAGGGCCGGCGGCCCCGGTCGGTGTCGCCGTAGAGCGTAAACTGGCTCACCACGAGCACCCCGCCGTCCACCTCGGCCAGGCCGAGATTCATCTTGCCGTCGGCATCGGGGAAGAGCCGGAGCCCGGCCAGCTTGGCGGCCATCCAGTCCACCTGCTCAGCGGTATCGGTGGGGTGGAAGCCGGCCAGGAGGAGGAACCCCCGCCCGATCGCCCCGGTCACTCGACCGCCGACGGTGACGCTGGCGCGGGACACCCGCTGCAGGACGACGCGCACAGCGCCCGTTATTCGACGGTGACGGACTTCGCGAGGTTGCGGGGCTGGTCCACGTTACAGCCGCGCCGGACGGCGACGTAGTACGAGAGGAGCTGCAGCGGCACGATCGTGAGGATCGGCGTGAGCAGGTCGAGGGTCTGCGGAATGGTGAAGGTGGCATCGGCCAGGCGCTCGATTTCGGTGTCGCCCTCGGAGCAGATGGCGAGCACCTTGCCGCCCCGCGCCTTCACCTCCTCGATGTTCGACACGATCTTCGAGTGCACCGCGTCGC
>DAOMFQ010000103.1:0-8245 GCA_035429905.1 Gemmatimonadales bacterium | reverse complement strand
GAGGCCGGGAGGCGGCGGAGCCGCCGGGGGAGCGGCGGTCGAGGCGGTCGTGCCAGGCGACGAGGCGGGCGGCGAGGACTTTCGCCGCATGCCGAGCCCGAGCCGCACTCCCACCTGCACCCCCTCCTCGCCGCCCTGGGTCAGTCCCCTCCAGCGAGCCTCCACCCCCAGCCCGACGGTGGAAAACAACCGAAGGTCGTACCCGGCCCCGATGGAGTAGGAACCCCAGAAGGCGTCGGCACCGTCGACGCCGAAGCCGCCCGACACCCCCCCCACCACGTAGGCTCCAGGATTGCCGCCCCGCCAGAGGCTCAGGTCGACCCCCGCCCCGAACAAGTCCCCGCCCCCGTGATCGAGCGGCGTCATCCAGGTTCCGTAGATGCCCAGCGCGAGGGGGTTTCCGAGGCGGCGGGTCGATCCGGCGTTCAGGATGAAGTACGACTCCGATTGCGCGGTGTAGTAGCCTGCGTCCAGGCCCAGCTGTGCGTGAGCGGGCGTGGCAACGGCGAGTGCCGCGGCCGCGAGGGCCGTCGGCCCGACGAACCCGGAAGCGAAACGGAGTGGATTCACCGGATGCGGGTGGGCGCGCCGGTGCGGAGGTTGACGTCGTAGGTATTGCCGGGGCGGCAGTGGAGCCAGATGCGAGCCCGGATGGTCGAGTCGTTGACCAGCGTGGGCGCGACGCCTGTCATCAGCAGCGGCACCAGCGTACGGGTCTCGCCATGCCGGATGACCAGCCCCCGTTCCATGCAACGGCCGCCGAGCGAATCGGTGCCGGCCCGCGCGGCCGAAAACCAGACCGTCACGCCGTTGGGCGCGGTCAGCACCAGCGAATCGGCGAGTGTCGGAAAGGCTGCGGTGCTCGAGGCCGTATCCCGGGCCGCGCCCGCCTCGGTCGCTGGACGCTCCCGCGAGCACGCGGTGGCCGCCAGGAGCATCGCGACGTACCGGAGCGGCCTCACGCCGCGCTCTCGTCGCTCGGGGGCGCTTCCTCGGTGGCAACTTCGGGGGTGCCGTCGGGGAGGACGTGCAGCGCGTGCTGGAGTCGGGGAGAGTGGCGCAGCGCGCGGAGCCAGTAGTGCACCGTCACGAAGCCGGCCGTGCCGCCAGTCAGGATCGTCAGCGCCACGCCGTGCAGGGGGTTGGGGATCAGGCTCGCCAGCAGCGTGCCGAGGATGGCGCCAAGAAAAGAGGCTGCCAACGCCACGAAGGGCGTCAGCAGCCATCCGGACGCGCGCAGCAGGAAGAGCTTCGCGCGCATCGCCTCAGCTGCGCCGGCCGCCGAGCGCTCCGAGCACGGCCGCGAGTGTCACCCCGGGGAGGAACGAGACCCCGAAACTCCCAAGATTCCACCCCGCGCCCGGGAAGTGCGTCAGCACCGCCACCACCCAGCAGGCCACGGTCAGCGCGAGCGCGGTGACCAGCCCCTTCTGGATGGACACGGCGCCCTTCCGGGCCTGGCTGGCGAGGATCTGGGCGCCCATCCACGGCAGGAAGGTGCCGACCATCCACCAGACCGGGTGGTACCACCAGTTGCTGCCACCGCCGATTTCGCGCCAGCGGTTGGTGTAGATGCCGGTGGTCTGGAGCAGCGAGACGTCAATGACGAGGAACACCACCGACGCCGCGAGCCCGACGCCTGCCGCACCGGCAATCCCCTCGATGGTGCGGGGCCTGGTCCAACTGCCGGGCAGGAAGGTCACCGCCGCGAGGCCGGCCACCAGGACCACAGCGCCGAGCCCGAACTCCGCGGCCCCCGCCAGGAACCGGGTGATGAACGACATGGCGACCACCACGACCGCCGTGATGACACCCAGCGTCACCGACTGGCGGAGGACGTAGGGCAGATCGGTCAGGTCGGTGCCTGAATCGGCGCGAACCGCGGAACTCATGCCGGCTCCCTGGAAGGGTTGGATGCCGAATAATAGCGGGCGTTTCCCCGCCCGGCCAAGGGTTCAGGCGAGGCCGAAGCCCAGGGCGACGGCGACGTCGGTGACGGCCCAGGCGCCGAGCGCCGCGTACATCCCCACCTGGTGCTGGGCGGGTGTCATCCGCCGGCATCGCACTGCCCACGGGATCAGCACGATCATCCAGGCGGCGAAGGCCACCGCGAGGAGCCCGGCGCGCCATCCGCCGCCCGGGGCCGCGAGGAGCCACCCGCGTCCCATGCCGGCCAGGAAGAACAGGGCGAACGCCACGGCCGCCGCTCCGATGGCGACAAACAGGCTGGCACGCTCGCCCAGCATCAGCGCCAGCGTCCGGTCGCCGCGGCGCCGGTCCTCCTCGAACTGGTAGATCTGGGTCAGGGGATACAACGAGGCGAAGAGCGGCGCGAACGCCGCGAACACCAGGAGCGCGGGGCGGTCCATCGGGCGCCCGGTCAGGGCCCACCCGGCGTACGGAGTCAGGGCACCGAACCCCACCATGTTGATGACCCAGTCCACCCCCGCCACCGCCTTGAACCGGAAGGGGGGCACGGAATACAGCACCGACATCACGAAGCAGACGGCGTAGGCCACGGTGTAGGCCGGCGGGAGCAGGAGCGACAGCGCTCCCCCCGTCACCAGCAGGGCCATCCCGAAGCCGAAGAGGTTGGTCGGCACTGGGGGCGGCCGGCGGAGGTAGCCAATGTCCCCTTCGTCCTTGTCGAACGCCGAGTTGATGGCGAGCGTGCCGCCATTGAGGAACACGACCCACAGCACGAGCCCCAGCGCCGCGGCGCTCAGCGACTCGCCTGCCACGGCGCCGGCGAGGCCGACGGCGAGCAGGTACCCCAGCGCCGTGTGGGCGGCCATGATCGGCCACTCGGCCGGGCGGGTATGAAGGAGGTAGTCGAACCGCGGGCCGAGGAGGCGATAGCCGACCTGGCGGAAGGCAGAGGGTGACGCGGAGCTCACCACTGGAGCCGGAGGTGGCGGGCCGCGATGCGCAGTCCGCAGAGCGTCAGGTCGGGCTCGACCTTCCGGATCAGCGTGGTGAAGGGCGCCACCACGCCGGCCAGGCCGCCGGTGGCCACGATGCCCGGCGGGGTGGCGGTGGGCCACTCGGCCATGATCCGTCGCAGCATGCCGTCGGCGGCGTCGGCGGCCCCGAACAGCACCCCGGCCTGGATACACTCCTCCGTGCGGCGGCCGATGACGCGTTCCGGAGCCGCCAGCTCGGTGGCCGGGAGCTTGGCCGCCCGGCGGGTCAATTGGTCGGCGGAGGTCCGGAGTCCGGGCATGATGGCGCCGCCGATGAACCGGCCGTCGCCGGTGATGCAGTCGAAGGTGGTCGCGGTGCCGAAGTCGACCACGACGGTATCGGCGCGGTAGAGCTCGAGCGCCGCCAGCCCGTTCACGATCCGGTCGGCGCCTACGCTCAGCGGCTCGTCGACGTCGAGCCGGAGCGGGAGCTCCGAGCGCGCGTCCACCGCCACCGCGGCGCAGGCCGTGGCCGCCTCGATGCCGCCCATGACGCTCCGGGTGACGGCGGGCGCCACCGACGCGAGAATCACGGCCCGCACTTCATTCGGCGAGTGCCCGGCGTGGAGCAGGAAGGTGCCGATCGCGGTGCCCCACTCGTCGGGCGTCCGGTCGGGATTGGTGGTGAGGCGCCAGTGCGCGGAGACCTGGTCGCCGCGGAAGAGGCCGACCGTGATTTCGGTGTTGCCGATGTCGAGCGCGAGTAGCATGGCGGGGAATCTAGGGGTGGCCGGGACGGTCGGTAAGGCTGGCTTCAGGCCGCCAGGACATCGCCGAGGGAGACGCTGTGCAGCTGTCCGGACGCATCCCGGACCGCCAGGCGCCCGTCCTTCCCCACCCCGGCCCCGGTGCCCCCGATCGGTGCGGCGACCGTCCGGCCCATCAGCCAGTCGCGCGACGCGTAGGCAGCGAGCTCCGCGGCGCTCAATTCGGGGGTGTCGAGGTCCACCGACGCGAGTGCCTTGGCGATCGGCTCGGCGAGCGCCTCCACGGTGACCTCGGAGCAATGGTCGCCCAGGGAGGTGGCGCGGCCGGCCAGCTCGCGGGGAATCTCGTTGCGCACGTTCAGCCCGAGCCCGATGGCCACCCACAGCAGCCGGTCGCCCTGCCACCGCGCCTCGGCCAGGAGGCCGCCCACCTTCAAGTCTCGCACGAAGAGGTCGTTGGGCCACTTGAGCATGACCGGCGCCACCGGCGGCAAGCCGTCGAGCACGTCGGCCACCGCCAATCCCGCTCGCAGGCTGAGCAATTCGAATCCGGTCAGGGTGGCGGATCCCCGGCGGAGCACGCTCAGCCAGAGCCCGCCGCGCGGCGAGTGCCAGGTCCGGCCTCTGGACCCCCGCCCCGCCAGTTGTTCCTCTGCCACGAGCCAGCTGCCGTCGGGCGCACCGGCGGCGGCACGGGTATGGATTTCGTCGAGCGTGGAACCGACCGTGTCGAGCCAGATGCCCGCGGTCATCCCCCGGCGGCCTTCCACCAGAGCAGGAGGGCCGAGCCGGCGGCGATCCGATACCAGGCGAACGGCGTGAAGTCCCGCCGGGCCACGAATCCGAGGAAGGCGCGGATGACCACGAGCGCGCTGAGAAAGGACACCACGAAGCCGACCGCAAAGACGGGAATATCTCCGGCACTGAGGGCGTCGCGGCTGCTCACCAGGTCGAGGAGGGTGGCCGCGAACATGACGGGTACCGCCAGGAAGAAGGAGAACTCGGTGGCGGCGGTGCGCGAGAGCCCGAGGAGATACCCGCCGAGGATCGTGGCGCCGGCGCGTGAGACTCCGGGGAAGAGCGCGAGGACCTGCGCCAGCCCGACGCCGAACGCCAGCCGGGGTGTCAGGCTGTCCACCGTGGGCACCCGCTCGACCGGCTTGGTGCGCTCGATGAGGAGGATGGCCAGCCCGCCCAGCACCAGCGCGCCGGCCACGGTCGGCACGGTGAAGAGGTAGGCCTTGATCCACTTGTGCGCGAGGAACCCGATCACCGCGGCCGGAAGGAAGCCGAGCGCCAGGTTCAGGACGAAGCGGCGGCTCGCTTCCGTTCGGCCGAGGTCTCGGGCCACGCCCAGGAAACGCGCCCGATAGAGCCATACGACCGAGAGGATGGCGCCCAGCTGGATGAAGATCTCGAAGGTCTTGGCGCGCTCGCCCGTGAAGTCGAGGAGGTCGCCGGCCACGATGAGATGGCCGGTGGAGGAAACCGGGATGAATTCGGTGATGCCTTCGACCAGTCCGAGGAGGGCCGCCTTGACGAGCAGCAGCGCGTCCACTAGGCGAGCACCTCGCGGTAGAGCGCTTCGTACATCGGGACGACCCGGTCGGCGGAGAAGTCGGCGGCCTTCCGGACCGCGGCCTCGCTCATCGCGCGGTGCCGGGCGGGGTCGCGCAACAGTTCGACCGCGCGGCGGCCCATCGCCTCCACCGAACCCACCGGCTCCAGGATCCCGTTGACGCCGTCCTCGATGACTTCCGGAAGCCCGCCGGCCCGGCTTGCCACCACCGGGGCGCCGCAGGACATCGCCTCCAGCGCCGCCAGGCCGAAGGATTCCGACTGGGACGGCAGCAGGAAGAGGTCCGTCGCCTGCATCAGCTCCACCACCCGGTCCAGCCGGCCGAGGAACCGGACGTTGGCCGACACCTCGAGCGTCTCCGCCTCCCGCTCCGCCTCGCCGCGTTCCGGCCCGTCGCCGATCATGAGCAACGTGGCGGGCATGGCGCGCTTGATCCGGGAGAAGATGCGGATGACGTCCTTGACCCGCTTCACTTCCCGGAAATTCGAGGTGTGGCTGATGACCTTGTGCCCCGCCGGCGCCAGCCCCTCACGGTTGGGCGATTCGGTCGGGTGGTATTCGCCGAGGTTCACGAAGTTCGGGATGACGCGGAGGTTGGCGTGCACGGGCCCGAAGGCGCGAATCGTCTCGCTCCGGAGGAACTCGGACACCGCCGTGACCTCGTCCGAGCGCTCGATCGAGAACTTGGTGATGTCGAAGAAGCTCGACTCCTGCCCCACCAGGGTGATGTCGGTGCCGTGCAGCGTGGTCACCACCTTGATGGGGTGCTCCTTCTGGAGCATTTCCCGCGCGATCCACGCGGTGGTGGCGTACGGGATCGCGTAGTGCACGTGCAGCAGGTCCAGCTTTTCCCGGCGGCTCACCTCGTACTGGTGCGACGCCAGCGCCAGGGTGAACGGGAAATGGTCGAACAGCGGGTAGTGGCCGTGCCTGGTCTCGACCTCGTGGTAGTAGACCCGCTCCGCGAAGCCACCCCGCAGGCGGAACGGCGAGGCATACGTGATGAAGTGCACCTCGTGCCCCCGACGGGCCAGTTCGAGGCCGAGCTCCGTGGCCACGGCGCCGGAGCCGCCGTAGGTGGGGTAGCAGGTAATGCCGATCTTCATGAGGGACTCCAATGTTGCGCGATCTCCGCGGCGAGGTCGGCCGGCGGCCGGGTGGCGTCGAGCCGCAGCACGTCGCCTTCCAGCTGGTGGCGGAACCAGGTTTCCTGCCGCTTGGCGTACTGCCTCGTGCTGATGGTGATCGCCTCCGCGACGCTGTCGCGGGAGCGCCTGCCGTGGAGGTACTCCACGGCTTCCTTGATCCCGATGCCGTCGAGACCCGGCGCGTGCGCGGCGTGCCCCTCGGACAGCACGGACGCCACCTCCTCGATGAGGCCTCGCTGCACCATGTCGGCGGCGCGCCGCTCGATGCGCTGGTGCAGGATCGGTCGGGGCACGCTCAGCACCACGTACCAGGGCTCGAACCGGCGGTCCGCCCGCGCCGCCCGCTGCCAGTGCGACAGCGGGTGGCCGGTCATGAGGGCCATCTCGATGACACGGAGCGCCCGTTGGCGTCCGCCCCCGGCGTACGACGCGTCCAGGCGGCTGGCCCACCGAACCAACTCGGCCGGCGTGAAGCCCGCAAGGTACGCCTCGAGGAGCGGCCGGCGCTCGGCGTCGAGCGCCGGCTCGCGAAAGAGGCCATCCATCAACGCCCGGACATAGAGGCCGGTTCCCCCGACCACGATCGGCTGGCGGCCGCGGGCCTGGACCATCTCGATCCAGGCGCTCGCGGCGGCGGCCCAGCGTCCCGCGCTGAAGCGGTGCCCCGGATCCAGGATGTCGATGCCATGATGTGGTACCCGGGCCAGCTCGCGCCGCGAGGGCTTGGCGGTCCCGATGTCGAGGCGGCGATAGACCTGACGGGAATCGGCCGAGATGACCTCGAGCGGCCAGAGGTTGGCGAGCGCCAGGGCGACGGCCGTCTTCCCGACCGCCGTCGGGCCGACCAGCACGGGGACCCTACCGACGGCCGAAGCGCCGCTCAAGCTCCTCCCTGGGAAGCTGGACGATGGTCGAGCGGCCGTGGACGTCGTGCGGGGGCAACTCCGTCGCGAACAGGCGCAGCAGCAAGGCTCGCATCTCGGCCTGCCCCAGCCGCTGGCCCGCCTTCACGGCGGCGCGGCAGGCATACGTGGCGCCGAAGCGCTCCAGGGGATTGGCCCACCCGCCGAACCGGCCCCGCGCGAGGTCCGCGATCATTTCCCGGAAACATTCCACCGCGTCGAAGCGGGGATGCGGCGTCGGCACGGCCTGGAGCACCACGGTGTTCCCGCCGAACTCCTCGACCGTGAACCCGACGCGGTCGAAGGCGTCCCGATGACGCTCCAGCGCGTCGAGCTCCTCGTCCGACAGCTCCACCGTGGGCGGGATCAGCAGCCGTTGGGAGGGCGCCCCGGTGCCGGACAGAGCGGCCATGACCGCTTCATACAACACGCGCTCATGCGCCGAGTGCTGGTCCACGAAGACCACCCCCTCGGCGGCCTGGTACACGATGTAGGTGTCGAACAATTGCGTGAGGGCGCCGGCGAAGATGTCGGGCTGGCCCACCGGCTCCGGGCCAGGCTCCTGACCTTCCCCGCCGGCGGATGGCTCGCCGAAGAGCGACGAGAGGGTCTCGGCAGGCAATCCGGAACCTGGGCTGGCGGGCATCGGGCGCCAGTCACCGACCGGCGCCGCGGCGACGAGCGCGCCGATGGCCTGCCGGACCGCGTCTTCCACGGTGCGCTCCAGCCCGACCCGGTCGCGGAAGCGCACCTCGAGCTTGGCGGGGTGCACGTTCACGTCCACCTCGCTGGCCGCGAGGTCCACGCGGAGATACATCGACGGGCGGTCGCCGGGGTGGATGGCGGCGCGGTAGCCGGCCTCGGCGGCCCGGAGGAGGAACGAGTCGCGGAACGGGCGCCCGTTGACGAAGAGCTGGGTGCGCCGGCCGCTCGGGCCGGCGTCGCC
>DAOMFQ010000102.1:0-8296 GCA_035429905.1 Gemmatimonadales bacterium | reverse complement strand
CGGGATGAAGGATGCCGACGGCATGCCGGTCGGGATGGGCGACATGATGGCCCAGATGGGCGGCGTATGGCTGACGTCGGGGATGATGGGCGGGGTGCACGCCGGCCAGCCCATGGGAACGATGGGGTCGGGCTGGATGGGGGCCAACGGCAGCTATGGCATGATGTTCACATTCACCACTTCCTGAGTGACCGCCGGCGTTAGATCCGCGCCCGCCGCAGCGACACCGCGTTCAGCGCGACGATGATCGACGACGCCGACATCAACAGGGCCGACACCTCCGGCCGAAGCGACCAGCCCAGGGACGGATAGAAAGCCCCGGCGGCGACGGGTATGGCCAGGAGGTTGTAGACGCTGGCCCACGCCAGATTCTGTTTCATCTTTCGCACCGTCGCTTTGCTCAGCCGGATGGCCCGCGCGACATCGGCCGGGTCGGAACGCATCAGTACCACCTGCGCAGCTTCGATAGCCACGTCCGTGCCGGCCCCGATGGCAATCCCGATGTCGGCCTGCGCGAGCGCCGGGGCGTCGTTGATGCCATCGCCCACCATCGCCACGAACTGTCCCTCCCCCTGCAGGGCCTTCACCTGCTCGGCCTTCTGCTCCGGCCTCACCTCGGCTAGCACCCGATCAATGCCGACGGCGTGGGCGACCTGCTCCGCCGTCTCACGGCGGTCACCGCTCAGGAGCACGGGCTCGATGCCCATGGCCTTGAGTTCATCGATCGCGCCGGCCGACGTCGGCCGGATCGCGTCGGTGATGCCGATGACGCCGAGGGCCCGGTCCCCTTGGGCGACGAAGACAACCGATTGGCCCTGGGCAGCCATTCTGGCGGCACCGGCAGCGAGATTGCTCACGTCCACCCCAGCACCCTGAAGCAGAGCGCTGTTCCCGAGCAGCGTGGGATTGCCAGAGACGTGGCCCTCGATACCCAAGCCCGGGCGGTCGGCGACCCCGGTGACGGATGTGGGCACGATGAGTTGCCGGCGGAGGGCTGCGGCGCTGATGGCTTGTGACAAGGGATGCCTGGACTGGCCCGCCAGCGCGGCCGCCTGGGCGAGGACTCCCTCAACCTCTCCACCAGGTTCGACCTGAATGTACCCCACGCTCGGCTTGCCCTCGGTGATCGTGCCGGTCTTATCCAGCACGACGACCTGGATGCGGCTGAGCCCCTCCAGAGTCGCGGCGTCCTTGATCAGGATGTTGTGCCGGGCCCCGAGGCCCGTCCCGACCGCCACCGCGGTGGGGGTGGCCAGGCCCAGCGCATCGGGACAGGCAATGACCACCGCGGAAATCGAGAATGTCAGCGCGACGAGGAAGGGAGCGCCGGCCAGTACGGTCCAGCCAAGGAAGGTGAGGATGCCGGCGCCGACCGCGACGACCACCAGCACCGCCGCGGCCCGGTCGGCCAGCCGCTGGCGCGGCGCCTTCGAGTTCTGCGCCTTGGCCACCAGGGCCGCAATCTGGGCCAGCACCGTGTCCGCGCCGACCCGAGTCGCCCGCATCGTCACCGCACCGCTCACATTGATGGAGCCACCGACGACGGGATCACCGGGACCCCGCTTGACGGGCCGACTCTCGCCCGTGACGAGCGCTTCGTCGACGTCCGTGCTCCCCTCGGTGAGCTGCCCATCCACCGGTATCCTGTCGCCCGGACGCAGGCGGAGGAGATCGCTGACCACGACTTCGCTTGTCGGCAGATCGAATTCCTTGCCGTCCCGGACCACGCGCGCCATCGGGGGGACCAGGTCAAACAGGGCGCGCAGGGCGTCGGATGTGCCCCGGCGGGACTTGACCTCCATCCAGTGTCCGAAGAGCACGAAGGTCACCAGCATGCAGGCGGCCTCGTAGTAGGCCGTGGGGTAGCCGATCAGGGTGAGGTAGACGCTCGAAAGCCAGGCCGCGAGGACGCCGGTCGCGATCAGGACCGACATGTCCAGCCTCAGGCTCCGGAGCGCATGGTAGCTCCCGCCGATGAAGATCCAGCCGGCCCACCAGACCACGGGCAGCGACAATCCCAGTTGCAGCCAGCTCGCGAGCGGCATCGACACCAGCATCCCCATCCCCGGGATGTGGCCGGCCAGCAGTGTGACGGGGAGGGTGAATGCCAACGCCACCCAGAACCGCCGCCGCATGTCCCGCTCCATCGTGGCGGCCATGGCGGGGTCCGCCATCATGGAGGCGTGGTCGTGGTGTGGCGCTGCCACGATCAGTGCCGGCGGCGCCGCGTGGCCACCATGATGACCGGCGTGCGAATCGTGTCCCGTCATGTTACCTCCCGGAGTTCAGTCATGATCCTGCCCGGGCGCGTGGGTGTGGGGAGGCGTGGCGCCGGGAGCCGCTGAGTCTCCAGGCATCTGGTGCGTCATGGAGTCCATGGCGGCCGCGGACGGCGCCACCTCCCCGGCGCCCGGCCCGAGGCGTTCGCCCCGTACCTGGCGGAGTACCTCGGTTGGAATCCCCAAGGCGTGGCGGTAGACCATTTCACCGCCGAGGTAGCCGACGGCTCCCAGCCCGAGCGTCCCCACGATCCCTAGGCCTGCTGCCGCTCGGGAGTAGGGGACACGCCACCGCCAGGCTGCCGCCACCAGAAGGACGAAGGTGGCCGCATAGGCGAGGTTCCTGTGGAGGGTCATGAGGTTGTGCGCCGAGTCGGAGTGCTCCACCCGGCCATAGGCGATCAACCCCGTGGCGAGGGCCGCTGCCGCACCGGCAAAGCCGACCCCCCAGAGCAGGGTGGCCGCGTCCCGCCAGCGCACGCCTCGCCGCAGCGCGGCGATGGCATCGAACGCCGCCGCGAGCAACAACGCGACGAGCGGGAAGTGCACGACCATGGGGTGCCAGCTGTGCATCGGGAGGAGGTTCATCGGTGTCCACCTCCTATCGCATTGGTTGGCTGCCAGGCGAGCATTGGCGGCCCGAAAGCGAGCCTCGTCGAGCCGAGGTATCGGGCGGGTGAGCGGAGAATTCGGTCATAGCACTTCACCGAGCAGCAGCGATACCACATGTTCTCGTGATAAACCGCCCCGCGGGCCCGCATCGGGTGGATGACCATGGCGCAGACCGGGTCGACGTGGTGGCGGGACGAGTCGGCCGTTTCCACGAGCCGCCAGCGCGGGGCGGTGCCCAAGCGTGCGAGCGCCTGGGCGATGTCCGGCGGGTTCACCCAATGAACGTTTCCTCCCGCGCGACCCCCTGCCCTTCCGTCGCGTCTACCGTCGCGCATACGTCGTCAGCTTCCCGTCGCGACCCAGTGCCAGGACTTCGTAGGGCTGGTGGGAGCTTCCGTCGTCCATGCCTGGCGCCGACTGGGGCATCCCTGGTGCGAGGAGCCCCGCGAGCGCGGGCCGAGTGTCGAGCACCCGTCGAACGAGATCGAGCGGCACGTGCCCCTCGAAGAAGTATCCACCGGCGGTGGTCGTATGGCACGACGCCTTCGCCAGTGGCACACCAGCCCGTTTCTTCACGTCCGTGATGTCACTCGTTTCGCGCACTTCAACCCTGAAGCCCTCGACCTTGGCGATGTCGATGCACTTGTCACAACACAGGCAGCCGCGGGTCTTGTGCACCATCAGGGTGGGGAGGGTGGCCGCGTGGGTGGAGGAATGGCCGGGATGGGCCTCAGCCAGAACACGAGGGGCGGAGGAAACAGTGGCGGCAAGGACCTGGAGTGCGGTGAGGAATATCGAGGAGCGGAAATACATGGAAGCCTCCGGAAAGTACTGTGAACCTACGACGCCATGTAGACGAGTCGGGTGATGCCCGGCTCGGGTGCTACGGGAGATCGCGTGCCACCGCCTCGATCGCCTTCAGCCCGTGCCCGAACCGACCCATAGCCTCCCTGTGTCGCTCAAGCTCACTATACGGGAGATAGCGCACCCGGAGATCCGCGATGCGGCTGAAGGCTGGGCGAGCGAGTTGGGCGCGGACGTCCGCCTCACGCTCATCGGGAGCGACCAGGAACAGGGCCCCACTCACGGGCCTGGATGCATCGGCCCCGCAGCCGAGTGCCAGATCGAGGAGGCGCATGATTCCGGAATAGATGGAGGTGGTGTGCTCGACTTCGAATGCGGCCGCAGCTCTCCCGGAGCCGGCCTCGAACCAGAGCACGTCGATCAATCGGACCGTGTCTCCGCCTGGAGCCTGCTCGATCGAGGGTGGCAGCGTCGTGATGCATCCGTCGCCGAGTCGGCCGTTGCCGCACGGTCTGCCCTGATCGTTGGCTGCCACCCAGACTTCGAAGCCAAGGGCTCGGCCAAGATCGCGGAGCCATTGCTGAATCTCGGTGTGAGTTCGGTCACTGTTGCGGGCGGCAGCGAGTGCGCGGTTCGTCGTGTCGGCCCTTGCTGACGCCTCCCGGACCCGATTCAGTTCAGCAACCCAGGCCGCGTGCCCTTCCGCACTCCCCTCGGCGTCCTGTGGCGGGGGTGTATAGCGGCCGCTCCCGACATCGAAGAGCAGCGCGGCGATGGCGCCGAGATCGTTGGAGAGGAATCCGCGGTAGCGGTCGTTCAGGGCCAGGATGCCCGTCCGCATGGCGAGATACTCCTCCCACTTTCCGAGCTTGACCTTGGCGCCCGTCAAGAGGTTGTATCCGCGGGTAATCGCGGTATTGAAGGGCGGCGCGATCGTCGGGTGCAGGAAATAGAGGAGGTTCGCCGCCGCCGGGCCGAGCCCCTTGATGCCTCGGGCGGCCAGACGCCGAATCGCCGCCACGACGGCCTCGTCGGTGTCGCAACAGGCGCAGGCGTCCAGGAAGCGGGCGAAGCCGAGCTGGTTCTCGCGATTCTCATAGATGTCCGGAATCCGGAGTTTCGGCTTCCACAGAAATGCGTGGTCCGCTCCCTTGAACATCTGCCGCTGCTCGGCGATGGACCCGACCACCGTCTCCAACGACGATGCGTGGTATGTGTTGCCGAACGTGCCGGCCTCGATTTCCTGGACGACCTCCCGGATCCCGCGCCGGATGGAGCGGAAATTCTTGAGGCGCTCCTCCCACAGGAACCATGTCCGGTAGGTGCCGCCAGGATCGTCCCGCCAGCGCAGGATCAATTGGCTCATCGCGTCGGCCCGGCCGTGCGGCTCGGGAAGGGTCGTCATGCTCGGTCCGTCGTCAGGGCAGGGCTGGCGGCCCGAACGCGAGTCTCGTCGAGCCGAGATATCGCGCGGGGGACCGGAGGAATCGATCACAACAATTCACCGAGCAGAAGTAGTACCACACGTTCTCGTGATAGGCCGTCGCGCGGGCCCGCATCGGGTGGATGACCATGGCGCAGACCGGGTCGACATGGTGGCGGGACGAGTCGGGCGTTTCCACGGGCCGCCGGCGCGGGGAGGCGAGCAGTCGTGTGAGCGCCGGAAGCGCAGCCTCCGCCGCCCGGCGGCCGGCTGCCACCGCGTCGTCGAGGCGGCCGAAATCACGCAGGCTCATCTCGCCGAGTTCCGGCTCGATCTGCACCTCGGGATCCGTCATGGCGGCGGTGAGCGCCGTCTGACGCTCGAGGACAATCTCGGTGGCGCGCGCCAGGATCTCGAAGGATGTCTTTGCCGTTGCCGGATTCGGCATGAACCGGCCCAGGCGGTACAGGATTCCTGTCGTCCGCCAGACGAGTGGCGGCATCCGTCGCGTCCGGGGACCGCCAACGCGCACGGCAACGACGACGTCCGGATCCACCATCCAGGCCACGTCCACCGGGAGGACGTTGACCACCCCTCCATCGACGAGCCAGCGGTCCCCGAAGCGCTCCGGCGGCAGGATTCCGGGGAGCGCGCACGTGGCCCGGACGGCGGGGAGGAGGCTGCCGGAATGGAGTACGACCTGGCCGCCTTCCTCGAGGTCGACCGCGGTCAGGGCGAGGGGCGTGACCAGATGCGCGAAGGTGGCCGGAAGCGCCTCGGCAGCCGAGGGAAAGATCTGCCCCCAGTCGAGCATGCCGCCGGGAAGAAACCATCGAGGGAAGCGAAAATCTCGCGCGATCCGAACCAGGTCCCACGACGGCAACCCGCTGGCATGCAGCGCCCCGACCAGGCCCCCCAGGCTACTCCCGGCGACGAAGTCGGGCACGAGACCCTCGCGTTCGAGCACCTCCAGGACGCCGATGTGAGAGAGCCCTCGGGCGCCGCCGCCACCGAGCGCGAGCGCGAATCGAGGCCGCCGAGGTGGCGCATCCCCTGAGGGCACCATCGTGGGTCCGGGAATTGCTTTACTCATCACTCCTCCCTCGGGCGAATCATCCCGAGTCCGGTTTGTGGGGTCCGGAGGCTGTACGGCGCCGTGCCACATGGACCAGTGCTTCGCGCACGTCCAACTCGCGGGTCCCGTTCCCGGTCCGCACGAAGTAGCGCGCCACCGGGCCGTCCTGGTAGTACACCGGCGCAGCCGATGGCTCGACCGTGACCCAGCAGACGTCCCTACCGCGGACATCACAAAATTCGACATGCACCTGGGCGCAAACGTGACCGCCCAGCTTCGACTGGACCAGGCTCATGAGGAACTGCTGAAATCCGTCACGGTCCCGTCGCTTCAAGGTCTGATAGTCGGCCTGCAATCCGACGATATCGCCGGCGTCCGTGACCCCGATCAGCAGGGTTCCGCCCTCATGATTGAGGAATCCGGCGACTGTGCGCGCGACGGCTTCCTCCAGTGCCCGGTTCATCCGGCCCAGTTGCGCGTCCCAGCGAGCATGGGACTTGAACTCGAGATGCTCTCCCTCTCCCGCCGAGAGGACGGCAGAGAGGTCCCGGTCTGGCTCGTTGCCGCGCCAAGTGCCCGTGCCACGTGCCTGGCCATGCCTGGACGAATACAGCCAGAAGCCCAATCCGATCGCACCACCGAGGAAGGCGAAGAGGCCGGTCATCGGGAGCATGCTGGGCGTAAAGGCCTGAAGGAACCGTCCAGCGATGGACTGCCAAAGCGAGCCCGATTCGGACACCAATCGGTCGTGCGAGGAGAACCAGTAGACTGCCTCCATGACCGGGTGAAGGAGCACTACGCCAAGCGCCGCCCCGGCGATCAGGTAGCGCCGCGCTGTCCCGCCGCCCCCCGGCCCCGCCTTCATCGCACCTCCCGCTCCTTCCACAGCGAGTAGACCGCCGGAATCACCAGCAGCGTCAGCACGGTGCTGCTGACCATTCCGCCCACCATCGGTGCGGCGATGCGTTTCATGACGCTGGCGCCGGCACCCGTCCCCCACAGGATCGGAAGCAGGCCGGCCATGATGGCCGTGACGGTCATCAACTTGGGCCGTACCCGTTCCACCGCGCCTTCCATCACGGCGTCGTAGAGGTCGCGGAGAGTTGGCGTGCGCCCGTCGGCTCGTTTGGCGTTCCAGGCGTGATCGAGGTAAATGAGCATGATCACGCCGGTCTCCGCTGCCACGCCGTTCAGCGCCACGAAGCCGATGGCCACTGCCACCGACCAGTTGTACCCCAGCAGCCAGATGAACCAGAGCCCGCCCACCAGCGCGAACGGGAGCGAGAGCATGACGATGGCGGTCTCGCCGAGATTCCCGAAGTTGAAGTAGAGCAGAAGGAAAATGATGGCCAGCGTGGCGGGGACGACCACTCTCAGCTTGGCCGCCGCGCGCTGCATGTACTCGTACTGACCACTCCACACGAGGGTGTAGCCGGCAGGCAGCACCACGGCGCGCTCTACCGCCTCTTGTGCCTCGGCCACATAACTCCCGATGTCACGACCTGTCACGTCCACGTACACCCACGCGGTCGGCTGGGCGCCCTCGGTGCGGACAACCATCGGGCCGGCTACCTGGCGAATCG
This sequence comes from Gemmatimonadales bacterium, assembly GCA_035429905.1. Taxonomy (GTDB): domain Bacteria; phylum Gemmatimonadota; class Gemmatimonadetes; order Gemmatimonadales; family GWC2-71-9; genus SPDF01. Next base: position 520 of record DAOMFQ010000102.1, on the reverse strand, counting down.
TGGCGATCTGGCCCAATGGCACGAAGGTCTCCCGGCCGGGCGCCGCCCCGCCCGTACCGCTCCCACCCATACCTCCGCCCATGGCCGGTGCGGCGCCGCCGCCGAGCGCGTGGCCGACCGGAATCAGTACTGAGGCCAAGCGGTCCGGGTTGTCACGCAGCTCCACCGGATAGCGGATGCGGACGCCATACCGCTTCCGGCCCTCGACGGTCCTGGTCACCGTCATCCCGCCGACCGCAGTGGCAATCACGGTCTGCACATCGCCCACATTGAGTCCGTGACGCGCGGCCGCGGCCCTGTCAATGTCAATGTCGAGGTAGTAGCCCGACACCGCCCGCTCCGCGAAGGCGCTTCGGGTTCCGGGCACCTCCCGCACGACCTCCTCGACCGCTCGCCCCAGCCGCTCCAGTTCGCCGAGGTCGGGCCCGAAGATCTTGATGCCCACCGGCGTGCGGATGCCGGTGGCCAGCATGTCGATCCGGCCCTTGATCGGCATGGTCCACGCGTTGGTCGTGCCGGG
>DAOMFQ010000101.1:0-8331 GCA_035429905.1 Gemmatimonadales bacterium | reverse complement strand
GGCGGCCTGTCGTCCTTTACGGCCCCGCAACTCGGGGCCGCCGTCATTCGTGAGGCCCTCCGCCGCGCGGCGGTGGATCCCGGCGCGGTGGACGAGGTCATCATCGGCCACGTCCTGCAGGGCGGCGCCGGCCAGGCGTCTGGCCGTCAGGCCATGATCCACGCCGGCGTGCCCGGCACCGTGCCCGCGGTCACCATCAATAAAGTCTGCGGCTCGGGGCTCAAGGCGGTGATGCTCGCGGCCCAGGCCATCAAGGCCGGCGACGCCCAATGCGTCGTGGCGGGCGGGCAGGAGGCGATGTCCGCCTCGCCGCACTATCTCTTCGGACTGCGGGGCGGGATCAAGGCAGGCAACCAGACGATGCTCGACGGCATGATCCACGACGGGCTCTGGGACAGCTTCGGCAACAATCACATGGGTGACTACGCCGAGTACACCGCCACCAAGGCCGGCATTTCGCGCGAGGACCAGGATCAGTTTGCCCTCGAGAGCCACCAGAAGGCCGTCGCCGCCATCGAGGCGGGCGCGTTCAAAGCCGAAATCCTGCCGATCGAGGTGCCCGGCAAGAAGGGCCCGACGGTCGTGGACACCGACGAGTCGCCCCGAAAGGACACCACGCTCGAGTCGCTGGCCAAGCTGAAGCCGGTCTTCCAGAAGACCGGCAGCGTGACGGCCGGCAACGCGCCCGGGCTGAACGACGGCGCCAGCGCGCTGGTCGTGACCTCGCTCGCGTTCGCCAAGGCACACGGCCTGAAGCCGCAGGCCCGGATCACCGCGTACGCCACCGGCGGCGGCGAGCCCAAGGAACTCTTCTTTGCGCCGATTCTCGCGGTGCAGAACCTGATGAAGAAGGCCGGCACCACCATCAAGGATTACGGGCTCATCGAGGCCAACGAGGCATTCGCCGTCCAGGCGCTCGCGGACGGACGGGCGCTGGGCTGGGACTGGGCCCGCGTCAATGTTCGCGGTGGGGCGGTGGCCCTCGGGCATCCCATCGGCGCTTCCGGCGCCCGCGTGCTCACCACCCTGCTCTACGCCATGAAGGACCGCGGCGTCGGGACGGGGCTCGCAACCCTTTGCCTCGGTGGCGGCAACGCCGTGGCGCTCAGCGTGGAGGCCATGTGATCCCTAGGACCGACTCCGACTCCCTCGCCGTCGCTCCCGTCTCCTCGACCGGGCGACGCGTCTTCGCCATCGGGATCGGCGCCATCGTGGTGGCGCTCGCCGCCCAGGTCCGGGTGCCGCTGCCGTTCACCCCGGTGCCCGTCACCCTGCAGGACCTCGCGGTCCTCACGGTGGGCGGCGTGCTCGGGCCCGTGGCCGGCGCCGCCGCGCTGGTGATCTACCTCGCCCTCGGCATCGCCGGGCTCCCGGTGTTCTCGGGCGGTGCGGCTGGCCTCGCATGGCTCTTCGGACCGACCGGCGGCTACCTGCTCGCGTTCCCGGTGGCCGCCTACGCGATGGGCGCCGTGGCGGGGCGCGGCGGATTCGTGCGCGCGCTCCTCGGCGCCGCGCTCAGCATGGTGATCATCCATCTCGGCGGGGTGGCGCAACTCGCCCTGCTGAGCGGCGACCTCGGCGCCGCGGTGCGGCTCGGATCCCTGCCGTTCCTCAGTGTCAGCCTGCTCAAGACCGGGCTGGCCGCCGCCCTCGTGGCCGGGGTGTCTTCGAAGCTGGCCCGGCGGCATTGAGCCTCCGCGACGTCGGCGGCGGATGGCAGGGGCTCCTCAAGGCGATCGGCTGGTCGGTCGCCTTCGCCATTGTCGGGCTGGTCGTCGGGCTGCCGCTCGTCATCGGCGCGGGGGCGCTGCTCGCGGGCGGACTGGACGACCCGAATTGGTTCTCCGAGCCCGGCCTCCCGCAGGCGCTGGCCCAGGGTGTTGGGCTCGTGTTCGGGTTCGGCATCGCGACAGTCGTCATCGGGCGGAAGGCGCTCCGTCGCTCGTGGGAGGAGCTCCGGTGGCAGAGCTCGGCACCCCGCGGGGCCTGGTTTGCGCGCGGCCTCGCGCTGGGGGCTCTCGCCGCCGCGCTCGCGATGGTGCTCGGACTCGGCGCCGCCGGTGCGAGCTGGGCCACGAGTGAGGGCTCGTGGTTCGGCTGGCTGGGCGCGGCGGCGGGCACGTTTGGGGCGCTTGCCCTCCCGGCGTTGAGCGAAGAGCTGATGTTTCGGGGCCTCCCGCTCGTTCTCCTGGCCGGCGTGCTCGGCCGATGGCCCGCGGTGGTGCTGACGGCGGTGGCCTTTGGGCTGTCGCACTGGAGCAATCCCGATATCACGCCGCTCGGGGTGGTGAATATCAGCCTCGCGGGCGTCCTCCTCGGCGCGGCGTTCTACGCGCCGGGCGGCATCTGGACGGCCTGGGGTGCACACCTGGGATGGAACGTGTCGCTCGCGGCGCTCGGGGCCCCGGTGAGCGGATTGCCCCTCGGGATCCCCTTCATCGAGTACCGGCCCGGCGGGCCGACCTGGGTGAGCGGCGGAGCGTTCGGACCCGAAGGTGGCGCGATGGCATCGCTGGCGATGGTGGCCGCCATTGGGGTGGCGTCGCGGTGGATCTCGAAGGGGGAGAGCACGGCATGAGGAAGGCGGCGGTGGTCGGGGCGGGCACGATGGGCAACGGGATTGCCCACGTCTTCGCGCAGCATGGGTGGCAGGTGGCGCTGATCGACGTGGTCCAGCCGGCGCTGGACCGCGGCACTGCCGCCATCCGCGGCAACCTCGATCGGCAGGTCAAGAAGGGCACCCTCACGGCGCCCGACGCCGACGCGGTCATGAGCCGCATCACCTCCCACTTGTCGCTCGACGCCGCCGCCGGCGTGGAGGTCGTGGTCGAGGCGGCGTCGGAGCGGCCCGACATCAAGTTCGGGCTCTTCGAGCAGCTCGACCGCATCGCCGACCCCGCGGCCATCCTCGCCAGCAACACCAGCTCGATCTCCATCACCGAGATCGCCTCCCGGACCCGTCGCCCGGGGCAGGTCATCGGCATGCACTTCATGAACCCGGTTCCGGTCATGCAGCTGGTCGAGATCATCCGGGGCCACGCCACCACCGACGCGACCACGGCGTGGACCGTGGAGACGTCGCGCGCGCTCGGCAAGATTCCCGTTGAAGTCAACGACTATCCCGGGTTCGTGTCGAACCGGGTGCTCATGCCGATGATCAACGAGGCCATCTTCTGCGTGATGGAGGGGGTGGCCACCCCGGAATCCATCGACACCGTGATGAAGCTCGGGATGGCGCACCCGATGGGGCCGCTGGCCCTCGCCGACTTCATCGGGCTCGACGTGTGCCTGGCCATCCTCGAGGTCCTGCACCACGGCCTCGGCGACGACAAGTACCGGGCCTGCCCGCTCCTTCGCCGCATGGTGGCGGCGGGCTATCTCGGCCGGAAGAGCGGCCGGGGCTTCTTCGAGTACGCCAAGTGACGACGCCGACTGCCGGCCGGATCTTCCGGGCCGGTGCCTTCACCGACACCTCCCAGTGAGCGCTTCCATGGATCTGTTCAAGGACATCGCCGCCCACGAGCACGAGCAGGTGGTCTTCTGCCACGAGCCGGCGTGCGGCTATTTCGGCATCATCGCCATCCACGACACGACCCTCGGCCCGGCGCTGGGCGGCACCCGCTTCTGGCAGTACGAGTCGACCGACGCTGCGATCACCGACGCGCTGCGGCTGGCCCGCGGCATGACCTACAAGGCCGCGGTGGCCGGGCTCAGCCTCGGCGGCGGCAAGTCGGTCATCATCGGCGACAACAAGCGCACCGACCGCGAGGCGGTCTTCCGGGCGCATGGCCGGTTCGTCGAGTCGCTGGGCGGCCGGTACATCACCGCGGAGGACGTCGGCACCAGCCCCGCGGACATGGAGTTCGTCCGCTACGAGACCAACCACGTGGCGGGGCTCACCGGGCTTTCGGGCGACCCGTCGCCGGTCACGGCGCATGGCGTGTACGTGGGCATCAAGGCCACCGCGAAGGCGCAGTGGGGCAGTGATGCGCTGGCCGGCAAGACCGTGCTCGTCCAGGGATGCGGCCACGTCGGCGAGTATCTCTGCACCTACCTGAAGGCCGAAGGTGTCAAGCTCATCGTGAGTGACGTGGACCAGGCCAAGGTGAAGAAGGTGGTGGAGGCCACCGGCGCCACCGCAGTCGCGGCCGACAAGATCTACGACCAGGCGGCGGACGTCTTCGCGCCCTGCGCACTCGGCGCGATCATCAACGACGACACCCTGAAGCGGCTCAAGGTGAGCATCGTGGCCGGCGGCGCCAACAACCAGCTCGCCGAGACGCGGCATGGCGACGCGCTGGCCGCGAAGGGGATCCTCTACGCGCCCGATTACGTGATCAACGGCGGCGGGCTCATCAACGTGTACGGCGAAATTCACGGGTGGACCGCTGAGCGCTCGAAGAAGAAGGCGGGCGAGATCTACGACACGCTGCTCCGGGTGTACGACCTGGCGGCCAAGGAGAAGACTCCCTCCTACCTCGCGGCCGACCGGCTCGCGGAGGGTCGCCTCCGGCAGGTGGGCGGCATGCGGCCGATGTGGATGCCGCAGTAGGCGGGACAGCGGGGAGGCGGGGACGGGCCCTCCCCGCTTCCCCGCGTCCCCGCTTCTCCAACTACATTTGCGAACATGCGAGAAATAATTCCCATCGCGTCCGACCACGCCGGCGTCGAGATGAAGGAACGGCTGAAGCGCGAGCTCTCCGCGCTCGGCTTCCAGCCGCTCGACATGGGCACCAACGGCACGGAGTCGGTGGATTATCCCGACTTCGCCCATCCGCTGGCCGCCAAGGTCGAAAAGGGTGAGGTGCAGCGCGGGGTGCTGCTCTGCGGCACCGGCCTCGGCATGGCGTATGCCGCCAACCGGCACCACGGGGTCCGCGCCGCGGTGGCCTGGAATCCCGAGGTGGCGAAGCTGGCGCGGGAGCACAACGACGCCAACGTGCTGGTGCTGCCGGCCCGGTGCATCTCGGAGGCAGAAGGGGTGGAGATCCTGAAGCAGTGGCTCGAGACCCCCTTCGCCGGGGGCCGGCACAGTCGCCGGGTGGCCAAGATCGAGGAAGGGGAGGGGACGTGACTCGGCACAACACCGCCAGCCTGCGGGAGGCCGATCCGGTCGTGGCGGCCATCGTGGACCGGGAGCTGCGCCGGCAGCGCGACGGGCTCGAGCTCATCGCCAGCGAGAACTTCGCCAGCCGCGCCGTGATCGACGCGATGGGCACGCCGCTGACGAACAAGTACGCGGAGGGGTACCCGGGCCGGCGCTACTACGGCGGCTGCGAGGTGGTGGACGAGGTGGAACGGCTGGCCATCGAGCGGGCCAAGGCCATCTTCGGCGCGGCGCACGCCAACGTCCAGCCGCACAGCGGCGCCCAGGCCAACTTCGCGGCGTACATGGCGCTCATCGCCCCGGGCGACCTGCTGATGGGCATGTCGCTCCCGCACGGCGGTCACCTGACCCACGGCGCGTCGGTCAATCACAGCGGCATCGTCTTTCGCGCCACACAGTACGGCGTGGACCCGGCCACCGGGCTCATCGACTACGACGCGTTGCGCGCGCAGGCCCTCCGGGACCGCCCGAAACTGATCATCGCCGGCGGCAGCGCCTACGCGCGGATCATCGATTTCGCGGCGTTCCGCAGCATCGCCGACGAAATCGGGGCCTACTTCCTGGTCGACATGTCGCACTTCTCGGGGCTGGTGGCCGGCGGCGCCTACCCCTCGCCTGTGCCGCACGCGCACGTCACCACGACCACGACGCACAAGACCCTGCGTGGCCCGCGCGGCGGCATGATCCTCTGCGGCGAGGCCTTCGCCAAGCAAGTGGACAAGTCGGTGTTCCCCGGGCACCAGGGCGGCCCGCTGATGCACGTGATCGCGGCGAAGGCCGTGGCGTTCGGCGAGGTGCTCGAGCCCGGCTTCCGGGTCTACGCCCGGAACGTCGTCGAGAACGCGAAGGCGCTGGCCGCGGCGCTTCAGGACAAGGGCTTCGCCATCGTCTCCGGCGGCACCGACTCGCACCTGATGCTGGTGGACCTCCGGTCCAAGGGGCTCACCGGCAAGCTGGCCGAGCAGCTGCTCGACAAGGCCGGCATCACGGTCAACAAGAACACGATCCCGGACGATCCCCAGTCCCCGTTCGTGACCAGCGGCATCCGCCTGGGCACGCCGGCACTCACTACGCGGGGCATGGGCACCTCGGAAATGCGCCGCATCGCCACCCTCATCGACCGAGTACTGGTGGGGCAGACCGATGCCGTCGTCGAGACGGTGCGCGGCGAGGTCGAGGAGCTGGCGCGCGCCTTTCCGCTGTACCAGGCGAGCCGGGCGTGAACGACCTGACCTTCGTCGCCGACGTGCTCACGCGCATTCGCGCCCGGAGCGATCAGTACGATGAACGGGCCTACCTGTTCGTGCTGGGGGCCATCGAGCATGTGCAGGCGAGGCTGCCGGCGCGTCGGCACCTGGCGGGCGCCGAGGTGGCCTGGGCCTGCCGCGACCTGGGGTGGGAGCAGTTTGGCCTTCTCGCGCCGACGGTCCTTTCGCACTGGGGCATTACCTCGACCGAATCGGTGGGGCGGATCGTGTTCGCACTGGTGGAGGCCGGACTCCTCGTGGCGCAGCCCGGCGATTCGGTGGAGGACTTCACGGGTGTGTACGACTTTCGGGACGCGTTCCGCGCGGGGTACGCGTGGGGCGCCGCAGGCGCGGCGGGACCGCTGGAGACCTAGCCTTGGGAGGGGATCATGGACGGGATTGACTGGCCGGCATGTCAGAAGTGCGCACAGGGCAAGCTGATTCCGCTGTCCGACTACGGACGCGAAGGCGCGCCAATCACGTACAAGGCGTGGGTCTGCACCAATCCGGAATGCGGCTTCAACCTCCGCATCGATAACGGAGAAATCTCCTTCGGCCGGGTCATTGGCCAGTCTTACAAGTAGGGGCCTGACGGCTCGGGGCCGTTGACTTCGGCATTGGCGACCAGTTCCGCGCTCGCCTCGCCGTCCCCGAGCCCTCGCGCCTCCCCACTATGCCGCTCCCCGTTCTCACCCCCGCCCAATCCGCTGCGTGGGACGCACGCGCGCTGGCGGACGGCATTGCCACCGAGACCCTGATGGACGCCGCGGGGCGCGCCAGCGCCGCCGTGCTGGCCGGACGGTACGGGCCGGCGCTCCGCGGCGGCGTCGTGGTGGCGGTGGGCCCCGGCAACAATGGCGGCGACGGCTGGGTCCTCGCACGGACGCTGCACCGCCACGGGGTTCCCGTCTGGGTCGCCGCGCTCACCGCCACCGTTTCTCCCCTCAACGCAAAGGTCCGGTCGATCGCCCTCGCCGACGGCGTCCGTGAGGTCGATCCCGACGGCCCCTGGCCCGCGGTGACCCTGGTGGTCGACGCGATCCTCGGCACCGGAGCCGCGGGCGCGCCGCGCGCGTCCGCCGCCGCGCTCGTCGAACGCCTGCGCGATCTGCGCGTGCCGGTCGTGGCGCTCGACGGCCCGACCGGCGTGGACCTGCTCACCGGTGCCGCCTGGGGGCCCGCCGGGGCGAACCTCTCGATCACCTTCGGGGCGCCGAGACGGGGCCACCTGCTCGCGCGCGATGAAGTGGGAGATGTCGTCGTGGTCGACATCGGGCTGCCGGCGCCGGATCCGTCGTGGCCGACGCTCGTGACGGACGCCATGGCCGCCGAATGGCTGGCGCCGTTCCCGGCCGGCGCGCACAAGGGCGATCGGGGCCGGGTGGTAGTGATCGGCGGCGACGCAGGGATGAGTGGCGCACTGCGGATGGCTGGTCGCGGCGCCTTCGCGGCGGGAGCCGGGCTGGTGTTCGGTGTGGCGCCGGAGGCCACGACCTTGGCTCTCGCCGCCGCGGAACCGGACTTGCAGCTGCGGGCGCATGCGTTCGACCAGGCTCCGGGCGCCACGCTGCTCGAGCTGGTGCGGCAGGCCGACGCCGTCGTGATCGGCCCCGGGTTGGGACGGGCCCCGGGCCGGCGCGATCTTCTCGTACCGATTCTCTCCGCCGCCCGCGCCGTCGTGCTCGACGCCGATGGACTCGTGGCCTTCCAGGGCGCGCTGTCGGCGCTTCGGGAGCTCGCTCGCGGCAAGCCGTTCATCCTGACGCCGCATCCGGGTGAATTCCGCTCGCTCTTCCCCGAACGGGCCGGCTCGCTCGATGTCGACCCCTGGGGCGCGGCGGAAGCGGCGGCCGCAGACGTCGGCGCGACCGTGCTGCTGAAGGGCGTGCCGAGCGTAGTTGCCCGTCCGGGAATGGCCACCCGGACCGTCGCGGCCGGCAACCCTGGTCTGGCCAGCGGCGGGAGCGGCGATATCCT
>DAOMFQ010000100.1:0-8451 GCA_035429905.1 Gemmatimonadales bacterium | reverse complement strand
GGTCCTCGCGCCCGACGCAGAGCCAGCGGGTCGGGAAGATGCGGTCCATTTCCTGGGCGAAGATGTCGGGCGAGGTGTAGTACTCCCGCCCCATCGTCCGCGCACCGGGTACGTACGATTCTACCGTTTTGACGAATGTCGACATTTCGCTGTCCTCAGTCCTCAGTCCTCAGTCCTCAGCCGCCCTTGAGTATCGCCCTCGCCGCCAGCGCACCCGCCCCGCCGGCGATGCCTCCACCCGGATGCGACCCCGAGCCGCACAGGTAGAGGCCAGCAATCGGGGTTGCCGAGTGGGCCCAGCCGGGCACCGGCCGCATGAAGAGCGCCTGGTCCAGCGTGAGCTCGCCCTGGTACAGTTGGCCCTGGGGCAGGCCGTAGCGCGCCTCGAGATCGACGGGCGTGAACACCTGCCGGTGCCGGATCAGCCCTTTCAGGTTCGGGGCATGCTCCGCGAGCAGGTTCACGACGCTGTCCCCCAGGGCCTCGCGTCGGGCATCGGTCCAGGGGCCGTCCTTGAGCCGGTACGGCACGAACTGCACGGCCACCGACATCACGTGCTTGCCCGCCGGGGCGAGGCCCGGGTCGGCGAGCGAGGGGATGACCGCCTCCAAATATGGCCGGGTGGACACGCCGCCATGCTTGGCGGCGTCGTAGGCGCGCTCGAGGTAGTCCAGGGTGGGGCTGATCGAGATGACGCCGCGGAGATGGGGCCCGTCGCCTGGCAGGGAGGTGAATTCCGGGAGCCCGTCGAGCGCCAGGTTCACCTTGGCCCACACCCCGCGCGACTTGATGTGCTGCACCGCCCGCAGGAATTCGGGATCGGACTCCGCGGGGTCCACCAGGTCCAGGAAGGTGCGCCGCGGGTCGACTCCCGACGCCACGGCACGCGCCGCGATCTCCTCGCCGCTCTGAAGTGCCACACCGCTCGCTCGGCCATCACGCACCAGGATCCGCGACGCCTCCGCCCCGGTGCGGATCTCGGCGCCCCAGCGCCGGGCCGCAGCCGCCAGTGCCTCGACCACGCCGCCGACGCCGCCCCGCGCCGTGGTGCGGGCGCGGAAACAGCCGGCCGGCCGGCCGACTTGGTGGTGCAGCATGAGGAACGCGGTGCCCGCGGAGCGCGGGCCCTGGAAGAGGTGGCTGATCCCGCTCGCGCCGAGCGTGGCCTTCAGCGCGTCGTCGGCAAACCACTCGTCCAGCAGGTCCACCACCGGCATCGGGAGCACTCGGAGGAGCTCCACCATCTCCTTCCGCCCCAGTCCGCGCAGCCGGAGCCCGACCCCGAGCAGGGCGAGGAGATCGGCGGGGCGGGTGCTGACGGGGCGTGGCGGCGGAGCCGAGTAGATGTGCTCGAGGAACCCGGCCAGGCGCCCCATTCGCCCCGCGAATTCGGGCCACTTAGCGGCGTCCGCAGGCGACCGACGCCGGATGGAATCGACCGTCCTCGCCTGGTCGCGCCAGAGCACCAGCGGCGCGCCGTCGGCGGCGGGGGTGAAGCTGGTGACTGGCGACTCGAGGAGCGCGAGTCCGTGCCGCTCGAGCTCCAGCGCCTGCACGATGCGCGGTGAGAGCCAGCCGGCGTCGTGGGCGCAGGCGTCCACGCGGAATCCCGGCGCCAGTTCTTCGGTGACCATCGCCCCGCCGAGCGCGGCGCGCGACTCGAGCACCAGCACGCGGCGGCCCGCCTTGGCAAGCAGCCCGGCGGCCACGAGCTCGTTGAGCCCGGAGCCGATCACGATGACGTCGTAGGATGCGGCCATGAGTCGGGTCACCCGTCCCGCAGGATGGCCATCGCGGCCAGCCGGCCCGACGCGCCCATGATGCCGCCGCCCGGGTGGGTACCGGCGCCGCACTGGTAGTAGCCGCGGATCGGCGTCTTGTACCCCGCCCAGGCCGGCAGCGGCCGCAGGAAGAAGAGCTGGTTCAGGGCCAGTTCCCCCTGGAAGATGTTCCCCTCCGTGAGACCCGTGATGTCCTCGATGTCCTTCGGGGTGATGACCTGCCGGTGCAGGATGGCCGACTTGATGTTGGGCGCGTACTCGGCGAGGGTGTTGATCACGGCGTCGCCGAACGCCTCGCGCCGCTGGTCGGTCCACCCGCCGTTCAGGTTGTAGGGGGCGTACTGGACGAAGATGGACATCACGTGCTTGCCGGGCGGGGCCATGCCCGGGTCGATCATCGAGGGGAGGATGATGTCCATGTACGGCTGCCGCGAGAACTCGCCGTACTTGGCGTCGTCGTAGCCCCGCTCGATGTAGTCGACGCTGGGGCTGATGGAAATGGCGCCGCGGAGGTGCGGGCCGTTGCCGGGCATGCACGTGAAGTTGGGCAGCTCGCTCAGCGCCAGGTTCACCTTGCCGGACGATCCGCGGAACTTGAAGCGCCCGATGGCCTCCAGCAGGTCGGCCGGGAGCTCCTTGGGCTCCACCAGGCGGCGGAAGGTCAGGTTCGGGTCCAGCCCCGACACCACCGTCGCGGCGCGGATCTCCTCGCCGTTCTCCAGCGCCACTCCGACCGCCCGGCCGTTTTTCACGATGACCTGTGCCACCGCGGCGCCGGTCCTGATGGTGGCCCCGAAGCGGCGCGCGGCGCCGGCGATGGCCTCGCTCACGGCGCCGGTGCCGCCCTTGGCGAAGCCCCAGCTCCGGAACGCGCCGTCGATTTCCCCCATGTAGTGGTGGAGCAGGACGTACGCGGTGCCCGGCGAGCGGGGCCCCAGGAAGGTGCCGATGATCCCGCTCGCCGACTTGGTGGCCTTGAGCGGCTCGCACTCGAACCACTCGTCGAGGAAGTCCGCCGAGCTCATCGTCATCAGCTTGAACAGCGCGTGGAACTTGTCTGCGCCCAGCGTCTGGAAGTGCCGCCCGAGCTTCGCCAGCGAGAGCAGGTCCCGCGGGCTCAGCGACGTCGGGTCGGGGGGCGACATGGCCAGGATGGGCCGCACCGCCATCGCCATGTGGTGCATCAGCTGGCCGAAGTCGTCGTAGGCCTCCGCGTCGCGCGGCGAGTGCCGGTACAGCTCACGACGGGTCTTGTCGTGGTCGGCCCACGCGGCGAAGTAGTCGCCGTTCGGCAGCGGCGTCAGGGTGCTTTCCAGCGGGAGGAGCTCCAGCCCGTGGCTCGGCAGGTCGAGGTCGCGGATGATTTCGGGCCGGAGGAGGCTCACCACGTAGGAGAAGACCGAGAACTTGAACCCCGGGAAGATCTCCTCGGTCACCGCGGCGCCGCCCACGCGGTCGCGCCGCTCGAGCACGAGCACTCGCTTCCCGGCGCGCCCGAGATAGGCCGCCGTCACGAGCCCGTTGTGCCCGCCGCCGATGATGATTGCATCCCACGTCTGCGCCATTCTCAGTCCTCAGTCCTCAGTCCCCTCACGCCTTCTTCCGCTCCGGATTGAAAAACGGTGTCTTCGCCACCTGCGCGTCGGCCAGCTTGCGGCGATGTTCCACCGTCACTTCCATCGCCACGCGGGTGCCCGCCGCGGCGTGCGCCGATTCCACGTGGGCCAGCGCGAGGTACTTCTTCAGGAGCGGCGACCAGCAGCCGCTCGTGGCGTAGCCGACCTGCCGGCCGTCCACGTACACCGGCACGCTGGTGCGCCAGGCGACGGTGGGCAGCTTGGGCGGGAGCCCCACCTCGGCATACAGCCGCTCCAGCGAGTCCCACGCTACCTCGAGCCCCACGAACTGCCACGCTGGGCCCCGGGCCCGCTCCTCCTCCAGGCTCCGTTTCCCCACGAACGGCCCCTTCGCCTTGCCGACGGTCCAGCCGAGGTTCAACTCGAAGGGCGACGACTTCTGCCCCTCGATGAGCGCGTGGCGCGCGCTGACGTAGTCCACCTCGATCATCAGCAGGCCCGCCTCGATCCGAGCAATGTCCAGCGCCCAGATTCCGGCGGGCACGATCCCGTAGCGGCTGCCAACGGAGATCAATGCGTCCCAGAGCCGCTCGGCGTTGCGGGCGTCCACCCAGAGTTCGTAGCCCAGGTCGCCGGTGTAGCCGGTGCGGGACACGGTGACCGGCACCCCGGCGATCGCCACGTCCACCAGGTGGAAATACTTGAGCGACTGGATGGCCGTGCCGGCCAGCTCGACGAGGATGTCGCGCGAGGTCGGTCCCTGGAGCGAAAGCGCCGCCGTCGTCTCCGAGACCTCCTCGATCGTGACGCGAAGTCCCTGGGCGTTGTCGTGCAGCCACCGGATGTTCGGGTCCGCCGAGGTCATGCGATAGGTCTGTTCGGCCAGGCGAGACACCGTCCCGTCGTCGATCATCTTCCCCGCCGCGTCGCACCAGGGGGTGTACATCACCTGCTGCACCTTGCATTTGGTGATGTCGCGAGTGACGACCCGGTCGATGAGCCGTCCGGCGTCCGGCCCGGTCATCCGGTACTTGTAGAGCGGGGAGACGTCGATCAGCGCGGCAGAGTTCCGGATGGCCCAGTACTCCCGGTCGTGCAGCAGGTCGTACGCGCTGGCCACCGCATAGCCGGCCCAGCGCCGCCAGGCCTGGCCCTCCATGAGGGGAGCGGTACGGCTATGGAAGGGGGTCTGCTTGAGCATGGGAGCTAGAACGCCCAGCCGGTCGTGGCCGAGAAGACGAACCCGTCCGGCCCGCCCGCAAAGTTGAACGTCATGACGCCCGCCTTCAGCGCGCGGACCAGGATTCCGCCGCCACCGGTCAAGGTCATGTCGCTGGTTGTGAGCGAGAACTCGCCCTCGGGGAAGACCCGGCCGACGTCCAGGAACCCGATGAGCCCCACGGCGCCGAAGTCCCCGACGTCCACGATCGTCTGCCTGACCTCGAGCGACGCCGAGAGCTGGTCGGCGTCGAGGAGGCGGCCACCCGCGAGGCCGCGGTTGGTCTCCTGGCCGCCGTACTGGAAGCGGGACTCCTCCCACAACTGCAATTCGTAGAGGCTGGACAGCGGCGGAGAGCCGGCGGTGGTCATGGCGGTCAGCCGGCCCGCCACCACCGTGCTCACGAACGGCGACACGAACCCCCGCGCCTCGCCGTAGTACCGGCCATAGGCGTTGCCCACCTGGGCGCCCGCCTGGAGCAGGGTGCCCCGTGTCGGGTTGTATTCGCGGTCGCGGGTGTCGAACACCACCCGCAGGCTGCCGGTGTAGTCGGTTTCGTCGAGGGTGTCGCCCACGGTGCTGCCGAACAGCGTCGGGCTCGGCAGGGCCGTGAACCGCGTGCCGACGATCCCGCCGCCCGCCGCCACCTCGAGATGCCCGAGAATCCGCCGGGTCACTTCCACCCGTCCGCCCAGCCGTCCACGCCGCACCCGGTAGTAGTTGCTGTTGTCGACCGTGAGCGACTCGTCGTATGCCGACTCGTTGCCCACCCCGTAGTACCCCATCCGTGAATCCTGGACGGCGTACCCCTCGGCGAAGAGCCGCCAGTTCTCCCAGAGGCCCGGGGCCCGGAACACCACCGTGGCCATCTTGCTCCCGTTGAAGCCGAACGCGACCGTGGCGGCCAGCGAGCCGTCGGAGAGCCACGGATCGTCCCACTCGGCGTCGCGCCGGTAGTCATACCGCGCGCCGAGGAGCGGAAAGGTGTTCGGCGACGAGGCGATGTACGGGTAATAGTTGTTCAGCCAGCGGTTCTGGGCCGCCAGTGGCCCGGGGGCCGCCAGGAGGATCGCGAGAAGGGCGAGCCGAAGGCGCAGTGTCACCTACGCCCTCGTGAAGAGGTGCGCGCAGTCCTTGAACGCGGCGGGGCTTCCGTCGGAGGCCACCGCGAAGCGGGCGGGGAAGAGCCCTGCGGAGCCGAACTCCCCCTTCTTGTTCACCGCGTAGAAGGTGAGGTCGAACTTCGGCTTGCCGTCGGCGCCCATCAGGCGGTCGGGCGTCATGTGGAGCACGCGCTTCAGCGTTTCGAGGCAGGCATCGGTGGGGCTCAGCCCGCGCCGCATTCCCTCGACGGTCAGGAAGCCGCCGCAGGCCATGATGTTGGACTCGCCCCGGCCGGTGGAGCCGGCGGCGCCGATGTCGTTATCGGTGTACTGGCCGGCGCCGATGATGGGGCTGTCGCCGACCCGGCCCGGGATCTTCCAGGCGAGGCCGCTGGTGGTGGTGACGGAACTGATGTCGCCCGCGGCGTTGACGGCGTTGAGGTTGATGGTCCCGGTGAGGCGCACCACCATCTGGGTCCCCTTGGGGACGTCGAGCCAGTCGTCGGTGGGGCTCGTGTTGGCCCGCCAGGTGAGCCAGATCTGCCGCGATTCCGGCGTCAGGAGCTCCTCCTCCTTGAAGCCGTACGACAGCGCGAAGCGCTTGGCCCCCTCGCCCACCAGCATGATGTGGTTGGTGTACTGCAGGATGAGCTTGGCCACCTCGCTCGGGGTCTTGATTCCCTCGAGGGCGCCGACGGCGCCGGCGCGGCGGGTGGGGCCGTGCATGCAGGAGGCGTCGAGCTGGACCACGCCGTCGGCGTTGGGGAGGCCGCCGTAGCCCACCGAATTGTCCTTCGGGTCGAGCTCCTGGATCTTGACTCCCTCCACGGCGGCGTCGAGGGTGTCGGTACCCTGCGCCATGAGCTCGAGCGCCTTGGCGACCGGCGCGGTGGAGTTGGCGGAACTGATGGCAACCGGGCGGGCGGCACCACGCAGGATGATTGCGGGCGCTTCGATGGCGTCGGCACGGTTCGGCAGAGCGCCCGCGGCCAACGCGGCGGCGCCGGCGCCGATGAAAGTGCGGCGGGACAGGGTGTCGGCCACGGGGGTCTCCCGGGAAGGTGTGCAAGGGGGCCTGACGGATAGAGTTAGACGCCGCCGGGGCCGGTGTCAACTTGCCCCCCCCTCCCGCGCCTCCTAACTTCCTCGCTCGCCGCCTCCAACCCAGAGAGAGCCCCGCTCCCATGGCCCGCCGACCCCGGCTCGACCCCCACATCTTCAACCTGCCCGTGGAGAAGATGCGCTCGGGGTACTACTCGGATAAGTACTTCGTCCGGGCGCGCGAGGTCCTGCTCGCCGACGGCTACCGGCCCCGCGTGACCATGCAGGTCTTCGGAAAGCAGCACGCCTTTCTCGGGGGGGTGGACGAGGCCATCGCCATCCTCAAGCTCTGCGCCGTCGAGTGGCCCGACCTGGAGGTCCACGCGCTCCACGACGGCGACGAAGTCGAGCCGTGGGAAACCGTCATGCTCATCACCGGACCCTACGACGCCTTCGCCCACCTCGAGACGCTTTACCTCGGCGTCCTCGCCCGGCGCACCAGGGTCGGCACCAACACCCGGCGCGTCGTGGAGGCCGCTTCCCCTAAGCAGGTGATGTTCTTCCCGGCCCGGCACGACCACTGGCTGGTGCAGACCGGCGACGGCTACGCCGCCCACATCGCCGGCGCCATCGGCGTGTCCACCGACGCCCAGGCGTCGTGGTGGGGCAGCGAGGGGATCGGGACGGTGCCACACGCGCTGATTGCGGCCTACGGCGGCGACACCGTCCGAGCCACGGCCAAGTTCATCGAGCATTCGGCGGCGGACATCCAGGTGGTGACGCTGGTGGACTTCGAGAACGACTGCGTGAAGACCTCGCTCGAGGTGGCCCGCGCCTTCGGGCCGCGGCTGTATGGCGTGCGGCTCGACACCAGCGAAATGCTCGTGGACAAGTCGGTCCTGCCGCAGCAGGGGCGGTTCCGGCCCACCGGGGTGAACCCCCAGCTCGTCCGCAACGTCCGCCAGGCGCTGGACGCCGAGGGATTCCCGCAGGTGCGGATCGTGGTGTCGGGCGGGTTCAACGTCGAGAAGATCCGCGAGTTCGAGGCGCAGCAGGTGCCGGTGGACGCGTACGGCGTCGGCTCCTCGCTCTTCCAGGGCCGGTTCGACTTCACCTCCGACGTGGTGCTGCTCGAGGGAAAGCCCTGCGCCAAGGTGGGCCGCGCCTACCGGGCCAACCCACGGCTGGAGCGCGTCCGGTGACCCGCCTCCTCTTCTGGGATGTCGACACCCAGCACGACTTCATGCGCTCTGAGGGATTGCTGTACGTGCCGGGAAGCGAGGAGATCATCCCGGCCCTCGAGTCGCTCACGAACTACGCGCACCGCAAGGGCATCCGGATCCTGGCCAGCGCCGACGACCACCTGCCGGGGCACCGGGAGCTGAGTGACACGCCCGACTTCCTCACGACCTTCCCGCCGCACTGCATGCGGGGCACGCCGGGCCAGCGGAAGATCCCCGAAACCACCCTCGACAATCCCCTGGTCATCGAGCCGGAGGCGGCCGACGCCGCCCAGGTGAAGGCCCGCGTGGCGAAGCACCACGGAGACCTGCTCCTCCACAAGCACTGGTTCGACGTATTCACCAACGGCAATATCGGCGCGGTGCTGGACGCGCTCGACCCCGAGGTGGTGGTGCTCTATGGCGTGGCGCTCGACGTGTGTGACAAGTACGCCATCGAGGGGCTCCTCCAGAGCCGCCCCCAGACGGATCTCTGGCTGGTCACGGATG
>DAOMFQ010000099.1:0-8501 GCA_035429905.1 Gemmatimonadales bacterium | reverse complement strand
GCCGCGCTGTCACCCGCCGCGTGGGCCGCGATGTGGGATGCCGCCGCCGAACAGGCGGCCGCCATCCTCACCCGGAGGCTCGATGAGCGGCTCCTCGGCGCCGCGGCGGAAGCCCGCATGCCGGCGTGGCGTGCCGATCGGCACCGCGTCACGGAGGCCGAACACCGTGGCATCCACGCGCGGCTCGGTGCGGGGGCGGGGGCGCTCCTCCGCTCCGCCGGTGAGCTCGATCGGACGTCGAGTCCGGAGTGGGGAGAACAGGTCCTGGCCACCGCCCGGCGACTGGAGACGGCGTGGTCGGCCCTCACCGCCGCGGCGGAGCGGGAATTGGCGGAGTGGAAGGCCGACATCGACGCCGTCGCCGCGTGGCGGCGTCCGCAGTGGCCGTTGTGGGCATTCACCGCGGCGGTATTCGCGTTCGCGCTGTGGTCCGGGCTGGTGCTCGGCGGCTTTCTGCCGGTGCCCGCGCCGCTCCGTCCGGCGGCCGAGTTCGTGTGGGGTCGGCTGTGAGCGTGATCGGCGTGGGGATCGACGTGGTGGAGGTCGAGCGGGCGCGCACCATCCTCGCACGCTTCGGCGAGCGAGCGCTGGTGAGGTTCCTCACCTCCGAGGAGCGCGACTACGTTCTGCGGCAACCCGATCCGGCGCCGCACTTCGCGGTGCGGGTGGCCGCGAAGGAGGCGGCCTACAAGGCGCTGCAGTCGATGCCCGGCATGCGGGCGGTGGGCTGGCACGACCTCGAGGTCGCCCGTGATGGTGATGGGCGGCCGGGATTGATTCGCCACGGGCTCGCCGCCACGGTTCCCTCCGACTGGACGCTGCATCTCTCGCTGACGCACACGCACGGCGTCGCGGGGGCAGTGGCGGTGCTCTCCTCGGGTTGACCCTAGCCAATCCGACATCCGCGCTCTAGTTTCCAGCCTCATCGATCAAATGACTTGATAATGATTCTCACCTCTGCGATCGCGTCGGTCGCCCTCCTCTCCGCCCTCCAGCAGGGCGCGCAGTCGCCCCCCAGCGGGGGCGATTTGACGCCGGTTGTCCAGCGGATCGCCACGACCGTGCAGCTCGCCGCGCAGGAATACCGGATCGGCGTCCAGGGAGGGCGGGTCATCGCGCCCGCGGAGGTCGAGGAAGCGAGCCTGTTCCTCGCGGAGGCGCGGCGCACCGCGGGCCGGCTGCCCCCGGAATCCGCCGCCGCCACGATCACGGCGGTCGATGCGTTGATCGCCGCCGTCGCCCGCACCGCCGATCCCGATTCCGTCGCGCTCGGCGCGAGCTCTCTCACGGCGGGGCTCGCGGACCGCTACCACGTGGACCTGGACCAGGTCCCCGACGCGGCGCCGTCGCTCGCGAGAGGCGCGCAGGTGTACCAGCAGAATTGCGCCGGCTGCCACGGGCTCGCGGGCCGGGGAGACGGCCCGGAGGGATTGGGACTGACTCCGCCGCCCTCGGCGCTCACCGATGGGGGGAGGCTCGTCGACGTCTCGCCGCTCGATTTCTACCGGCGCATCACCATCGGCGTGGCCGGCACTGCCATGCCGGCGTTCGAGACCCGCCTGAGCAGCGCCGACCGGTGGGCCGCCGCCGCCTACACCACGCTGCTCCGCTACCCGGCTCCTTCGGGCGACGTGCCCGCGGGGCTCCGGGCCTTCGGCACCACGGCGCGGATGACCGACACCCAGATCGCCGCGGCGCTGCGGCTCCCCGTCGTCGTTCAGGCCGCTCCGGTCATCGCCGCCGTGCGGAGCTTCCACGGCCAGGAGTCGGGCCAGGAGGCCGAGGCGGTCTTCGCCGAAGTGGGCCGGCAGCTCGACTCGGTCCTCGCCCTCGCCGG
Organism: Gemmatimonadales bacterium; assembly: GCA_035429905.1. Classification (GTDB taxonomy): domain Bacteria; phylum Gemmatimonadota; class Gemmatimonadetes; order Gemmatimonadales; family GWC2-71-9; genus SPDF01. Next base: position 6,664 of record DAOMFQ010000099.1, on the reverse strand, counting down.
CGCGGGGCAGCCTGGGGCCGCGAGCGGCGAGGCATTCGAGGCCTACCTGACCTTCGAGCAGGTCGAGTCCGGCGTGCGGGCCAAGGACCCGGCGCTCGCCGGCCGGCTCGAGGCGGCCTTCGCCACGCTCCGGGGGCGCGCCGGCGGTGGCGCGACATCCGCAGAGCTCGCCGCGCTTCGCGCCGAACTGGCCACCGACCTCGCGCGGGCCGAACGGATCCTCGGCAAGCCGATGACCGGCACGGAGCTCTTCGTCCAGTCGTTCGTCATCCTGCTCCGCGAAGGGCTCGAGGCGATCCTCCTCATCGGGGCCCTGATCGCCTTCCTCGTCAAGACGGGCAACTCCCAGCGTCGGCGCGACATTCACGTCGGCGTGGCCGCTGCCATCGTCGTCAGCCTCCTCACCGCCGTGGCGTTCGAGACCATCTTCCGGTTCTCGCCGGCCAGCCAGGAGGTCCTCGAGGGCGCCACGATGCTGGTGGCTACCCTGGCCCTCTTCTATGTCAGCTATTGGCTGCTGTCCAAGATGGAGGTGGCCAAGTGGAACCGGTTCGTGAAGGGCAAGGTGCAGGACGCGCTGGTCTCGGGATCGGCCTTCGCCCTGCCGTCGGTGGCGTTCCTGGCGGTGTACCGGGAGGGCGTCGAGACGGTGCTCTTCTACAAGGCGCTCATGGTCGCCGGGCCGGCCGGGGGTGCGGTACTCCCCGTGATGCTCGGGATCGCGGCGGCCTCGGGGGTGCTGGGCGTGGTGTACGTGCTGATCAACCGCTTCGGGGTCAAGCTGCCGCTGAAGCCGTTCTTCGGCGTCACGAGCGCCTTCCTCTACTACATGGCCTTCGTCTTCCTGGGGAAGGGCATCGCCGAATTGCAGGGCGGGGGGGTCGTGCCGATCACCGTGGTGAGCTGGGCGCCGCAGGTCGAGCGCCTCGGCATCTACCGGACCGTCGAGTCGCTTGCGGCACAGGCGGTCCTGCTGGTGCTCCTGCTCGCGGCCGTGGTCTGGACGTTCTATCTCGAGCCGCGGCGCCTCCGGGTCACCCAGGAACTCGTCCCCGATCCGGTGCCGCCGGATGTGGCCGCCCAGGCCGCGGTCACGCGGGACGCGGGGGCCTCGGTCCCGTTCGAGGTGGACCTGCTCCGTTCCCTCGAACGGATGGACGCCGACCTGGCGGAACTCCGCGCCGAGGTCGAACGGCTCAAGGCCCGGCTCCACGCTCGGCGGTAGCCGGCGAGGCGCGTCCGGCCGGGAGCGCTCCGGAGTGTCTTGCGTCTCCCGACGCGGATACCCATTTTCGGAATTGTCGTGTGGCCGCGGGCGCCTCGTCCCGATTCCCCTATTCGGAGATCCCTCCCATGAAACTCGCCCGTGCTGCGGCGCTCTTCACTGTCCTCGGGCTGGTAACCTGGACGGCGCCGGCCGGCGCCCAGTCCTACACCTTCGCGGGCACGTCGTGGGGCGACAACGTTGCCACGACCAAGGAACACATCACCGACGCCGGCTTCGAGTTCACCGAAATCGATGACGATGGCGACGCCACGTTCGACGGTACGGTGATGGACTATCCGAGCCGGGTGTACGCGATGTTCAACCCGAAGAAGCGGCTGGTGAAGGTGTCGGTCCTCATCGCTACCCCGGACGACGACGCGATCACCACCTACAAGTCGATGGTGAACACACTGACCAAGAAGTACGGCGACCCGCTCACCGTGGTCAACAACGTCAAGCCGCCCTACAAGAAGGGGCAGGAGCAGGAGGCGCTGGCCGACGGCAAGGGCACGATGGCCTCGCTCTGGGGCACCGAGGAGACCGGGTACCTGGTCGTGCAGGTCACCGACAAGCTCGCGGTGCGGGTGGCGTATGAAGGGCCGGATTGGTCCGCGGAATCGGACCGCCGCACCGGCAACACGTCGAGCTCGCCGTCCAGCTCGGGCAGCAAGCCGGCCGCCGCGAATCCGTTCTAGCCTGGCCGGGCGCGCGGCCTTCCCGCGCCGAAATGCAAACGGCCCGCCGATACCGGCGGGCCGTTCGCGTAGAGAGGTGGTAGATCGCCCCCTGAGTTATACGGAGACGGGCGGATGTGCCCGCTCCAACCCTTCTTCGACCTACCACTTTTTCCGGAGGCCTGAACGCGACCCCTCGTTGAGCTCTTCCTTAAGCACCGTTCGTGCCACGTTGTACAACATCGTAAATCATTGGAAATACAGATGTTACAGAGGTGTTAGAACACAGAAAAAAGAGCCGAAATCGTCAACTTATTAGACGATTTCGGCTCGCTGGTCTTAACTTATGTGACCTGCGTCACTTAACCAACTGTCCCACTATTTGACGGACTTGCCCGCTGTCAAGGAAAGATACTCTCCCGGCGGGGTCGCTCCGGCGCCGCGAAGCCGCGCGAAGAGCAGGCCACCGACCAGTACGATCGTGACGCTGGTCAGCTGCGCCACCGTGAAGCCGGCGAGGAAACGGTCGTCCTTGGCGCGGAGGATCTCGATGAAGAAGCGTTCCGTCCCCGCCATCATGAGATACACCCCGAAGACCGCCCCGGTGCCCCAGTCCTTCAGTCGGAGGCGCCAGAGCACCATGAACGCCAGGAACATGAGGCCGGTCTCGTAGAGCTGGGTCGGGTGCACGGCCAGGACGGTCGACGGGTCCATCCCCGGAGGCACCGTCACGCCGAAGGCGGCGAGATTCCCCGCGGTGGACGGCGGCTTGCCGTCGGGGAAGGCGATGGCCCAGGGCAGGCTGGTCGGGCCGCCGTAGTCGTCGCCCACGAGGAAGCAGCCCACGCGGCCCAGCGCATAGGCGGCGGCGAGCGCCGGGGCCATGATCTGTACCGTCCAGCGTGGCGGCACGCCTAGCCGCCATCCGTTGAAGAGCACGGCAACGGTGCCCCCGAGGAAGCCGCCGTACCAGACGAGCCCGCCGCGGTTGAAGAGGTTGCCGGGATCCTGGGTCAGCACCACGTACCACAGCTTGGCGCCGACCACTCCGCCGATAAGCGCGGCGATGAGGATGTCCGAGGCGAATTCGCGGTTGAGCCCGCGCCGCTCGAGCTCCAGCGCGATCAGCCACCCTCCGACCAGGAAGCCGGCCATCATCATGATGCCGTATCCGGTGATCTCGACCGGGCCAAGCTGGATGTTGAACGAGGAAACAGGCATCACGACTCCGGGTCAGGCGGCGGGAGACAGGAGGCCGGGGATGGGGAGGTCATCGCGCGGCTCGAGCCCCGGCCCGCTCCGTTCCCCCTGCGCCAGGCGCCAGGCGCCTGCCGCCGCGATCATCGCGGCGTTGTCGGTGTTGAGCCGGTTCGAGGCGACGGCCAGGCGCACCCGGGTGCCAAGTCGCTCACGAAGCGCCGCGGCCAGCGCCCGGTTGCAGGCGACTCCGCCGCCGATCATCGCGAGGGGGTAGCCCAGTTCCTCGGCGGCCGCCGCGGTCTTCTCCACCAGAACCTCGAGCGCCGCGTCCTGGAAGCCGCGGGCCAGGTCGGCGCGGTCGGCATCGAGGTCCGCGCTCTGCCGGACGGCGCGGAGCACCGCGGTCTTGAGGCCGCTGAAGGAGAAGTTCCAGCGATTGGGGCCGGTGCCGGCAAGGTCGCGGAGCAGGGGCCGCGGGAAGACGAACCGGCCGGCGCGGCCCGTGGCGGCGAGGCGTTCGAGCGGTGCTCCACCCGGATACCCGAGCCCCAGCAGGGTGGCCACCTTGTCAAAGGCCTCGCCGGCGGCGTCGTCCAGCGTCTGGCCCAGCAGCCGGTACTCGCCCCACGCCGGCACGTCGAGCAGGAGCGTGTGGCCGCCGCTCACCAGCAGCCCCGCGAACGGCGGTGCGAAGGCCGGGTCCTCGAGCGAGGGCGCGAAGAGGTGCCCTTCCATGTGGTGGACGCCGATGAGCGGGAGGTCGCGCGCCCAGGCGAGCGTCTTCCCGTACATCAGCCCGACCAGCAGCGCCCCCACCAGACCCGGACCCGCCGTCACCGCAACCGCGTCGAGGTCTTCGAGAGACGCGCTGGCCTCCCTGAGCGCCTGGTCCACCACCGGGCCGATGGCCGTCAGGTGCGCCCGGCTGGCCAGCTCCGGCACGACGCCGCCGAACACCCGGTGCACGTCCTGCGACAGGATGACCACGCTCTCGAGCGCGGGGCGTGCGCCGTCGAGGCGCACCACCGCCGCCGAGGTTTCGTCGCAGGAGGTCTCGATGCCGAGGACGCGCACGCGGGCGGGGTCAGCTCCCCTGCTCGAGCAGACGCTCGACCAGGTCGCGGTTCACCTTGGAGCTCCAGTCGTGCGCGCCGATGATCCGCTTGACGATGACGCCATCGCGGTCCAGCAGGAAGCTCTCGGGCACGCCGGTGGTCTGGTAGGTGCGCTGGATGAGCCCGCTCCGGTCCTGGAGGAGGTCGAAGGTGACGCCCAGCTCGGCGGCGAAGGACGTGACGCTGGCCGGGTCCGTCTCGTCGATGCTGACGGCGGCCACCTTGAACCCCTTCGGCGCCAGTTCCTTGTAGGCCTGCTCCATCGCCGGCATCTCTTCCTTGCAGGGGCCGCACCAGGTGGCCCAGATGTTCACCAGGGTGACCTGGCCCTTGTACTTCTCGCGGAGCGAGACGGTGTCGCCCGTGGCGAGGTCCACCACCCGGAAGTCCGGGGCCTTCTTGCCGACCGCGACGCCGTAGGAGTCGGGGCTGTTCTTCACCAGCGCCACGGCGCCGGCCATCATCCCGACAACGATCGTGCCGACCACCCACCACTGCTTCGACATGGCTTGGTATCCCTCAGGCCCGTGCGAGGCACAGGCGGTGGAGTTCGCTGACGGCGGCGCGGACGTCCGCCGCGCCGAAGACGGCCGTGCCCGCCACGAAGGTGTCCGCGCCGGCGGCGCGCACCTTGGTGATGTTGGCGGCGGTGATGCCGCCGTCCACCTCGAGCCGGGCCGCCGACTCCCGGGCGTCGAGGAGCGCGCGCACCCGGCGGATCTTGTCCGTCGCCCCGGGGATGTACGACTGGCCGCCGAAGCCCGGGTTTACGGACATCACCAGCACGAGGTCGAGGTCCGGCACCACCTCCTCGAGCGCCGCGAGGGGCGTGCTTGGGTTGAGCACGAGCCCCGCGAGCATCCCGCGCTCGCGCACCGCCGCGAGGTGCCGCTGCACGTGCACCGTGGCCTCGGGGTGGAAGCTGAAGACGCTGGCACCGGCGGCGGCGTACTCGTCGATGTACTGCTCCGGCCGCTCCACCATCAGGTGGACGTCGATCGGGCAGTCGCTGACCCGGCGGATGGCGCGGATGATCGGCGCGCCGAAGGTGAGGTTGGGCACGAAGCGCCCGTCCATCACGTCGACGTGCATCCATTCCGCGCCGCCGGCGAGCGCCGCTTCCACCTGCTCGCCGAGCCGGGAAAGGTCGGCGCTCAGGACGCTGGGTGCGATGATCGGATTCACGGTGCCCTCGCCAGGATCAGGTCCACGCGGCCGCGCCGGGGCAGCCGGACGCCGGGGGCCGGCTTCTGCTCCAGCACCGTGCCGTTCCGGGCCCCGGGCCGGTCCTCGAAGCGCACGTACCCCACCCGGAGCCCGAGCACGGCGAGTCGTTCGGCAGCCTGGTCGCGGGTGAGGCCGCGCAACGGCGGCACCTGAATATCGGCGGGGCCGCGGCTCACGACCAGCGTGACGGTGTCGCCCGGCCTGCGGACCACGCCGAGCCCGGGCCGGGTGGCCAGCACGGTGCCCGGAGCGCTCAGCGCGGCCACCGAATCCACGCCCACCACCCTGAAGCCGGCCTCCGTCAGGACGGCGCGCGCCAATGTGAGGTCGAGGTTCACGACATCGGGCACCGCCGAGCCTTCCGGGCCGGTGCTGACGGTAAGCCGGACCACCGAGGCAGGCGGGAGCCGCGTGTCGGGCGGCGGATCCTGCCACACCACGGTGCCGCCCGGGGCGGTCGGGTGCGGGGTTTCCGCCTCCCGGCGCACCCGGAAGCCCGCCGCCCGCAGGGTGGAGTCGGCCGACATGAAGGACTGCCCCAGGACGCTGGGCACGCCGGCGGCGCTCTCCGTGATCGGGGCAGGGAAAAGCACCAGCGCCGCGAGGAGGTAGCCCAGCAGCGAGGCGCCGGCCACCACGCCGACCCCGACCCAGAAGCGGCGCGGGAGGCGCGGGCCCTCCTCTGGGGAGAATCGCCGAAACCTCACGGCCGCCTCCGCAGGCGCGCCGCGAAGGCGCCGTCGGTGCCGTGGCGCTGGGGCAGGAGCACCAGGTCGCCAGCCCCCGAGAGGCACTCGGCCGGCACCGTCGTGGACGGTTCGCGGCTGAATTCGGCGTGTGAAATGAGAAAACGCGCCACCTGCTCCTCGTTCTCCTCGGGTTCGAGCGAACACGTGGCGTAAACTAACAGCCCGCCGGGCCGGACCGCGGTGGCGGCGCCCTCGAGGAGCGTGGCCTGGGTGCGCGCGAGTTCGCGCAGCGCCTCGGGGGTGACCCGCAGCCGGGCGTCGGGGTGCCGCGCAAAGGTGCCGGTGCCAAGGCAGGGCGCGTCGAGGAGCACGGCATCCATGGCGCGGAGGGGTGGGGCGGCGGCGTCGGCCAGGAGCGCCCGTTCGCGGCCCGAGCCGGCGCGCTGGAGGTTCTCGGCGAGGCGCGCGGCCCGGCGGCGATTCCGCTCCGCC
>DAOMFQ010000098.1:0-8525 GCA_035429905.1 Gemmatimonadales bacterium | reverse complement strand
CCATCGTTTACGGCGTGGACTACCAGGGTATCTAATCCTGTTTGCTCCCCACGCTGTCGCGCCTCAGCGTCAGCAACAGCCCAGCAGGCCGCCTTCGCCACTGATGTTCTTCCCGATCTCTACGCATTCCACCGCTACACCGGGAATTCCACCTGCCTCTACTGTGCTCGAGCCTGGCAGTCTAGAAGGCAGCCTTGCGGTTAAGCCGCAAGATTTCACCCCCTACTTACCGGGCCGCCTACGCGCCCTTTACGCCCAGTGATTCCGGACAACGCTCGCACCCTCCGTATTACCGCGGCTGCTGGCACGGAGTTAGCCGGTGCTTCCTTTGAAGGTACCGTCACTGCCCTTGCGGGCCATTCGTCCCTTCCGACAGTGGTTTACAACCCGAAGGCCGTCATCCCACACGCGGCGTCGCTGCGTCAGCCTTTCGGCCATTGCGCAAGATTCCCCACTGCTGCCTCCCGTAGGAGTCTGGGCCGTGTCTCAGTCCCAATGTGGCTGATCATCCTCTCAGACCAGCTACCCGTCGTCGCCTTGGTGAGCCATTACCTCACCAACTAGCTGATAGGCCGCGAGGCACTCTATCGGTGCATTGCTGCTTTCCTCACCCGGAGATGCCCCCGAGTGAGCGTACGCGGTATTACCCGGCCGTTGGGCCGGCTATCCCCCGCCGATAGGCATGTTCCTCACGTGTTACGCACCCGTCCGCCACTGAACCCTTGCGGGTCCCGTGCGACTTGCATGTGTTAGGCACGCCGCCAGCGTTCGTCCTGAGCCAGGATCAAACTCTCCAATGAAAAGTTCAATCGACTCATGCCGAACGACTGTGTTCTTGTCGTCCGAATCAATGGTCAGAGTTGTTTACCCATCCCCGGCCGGCCTCTGCGCCGTCCGGATCAAAGGGTCCGCACTCCGATCACCTCTGGTTCACATCATTTGTCAAAGAGCGTTGATTCCATTCGGAAATTCGCCGCATTACCGGCGAGCCCACAATCTTAGTCGGTGCTCTGCGGGGAGTCAAGTGGGGAGCAACCAGCGGTGAGAACCACCTGCTTCGGCCACCCGAACCACCCAATCCCCAACACCTTACCCGACCTCGAAGGGAGCGCAAACCTAAGCCCGGTCCCCGCGCCACGCAAGGCCCCGAACCGGCCGGAATTCGGGCCCCTGCAACCCCCCGTTTCACCCCCACGAACAGCCCTCCCACTCGGGTGCCTCCGCGCCCTCCCGCCACCCCGAAATGGCCGCGGGGCGGGAGCCGCCGACCCAGGCCACCCCCGCCCCGCTTCCCCACGCTCCCGCGCCGCCTACGGCGTGGCGGGCGGCGTCTTCTTCGGCTCGATGCGAATGATCCAGAGCCCGTTCAGCATGTCGTTGACGTAGGCCAGGTTGTCCTTCACCACCACGCCCCAGGTCATCGCCATGTTCTTGGTGCTGCCGTCCATGTCCGCCGTGTTGACGTGCACGATCTCGCGGCCCTGCGCGCGCAGGTCGCCCAGCAGCTCGCCCGACACGTCGAACGCACGGAAGCCGGCGTTGTACGCCCCCATGTAGAGCGTGTCGCCGGCCACCCAGATGTTGTGCACGCCGCCGTACTCCGGCTCGTACCACGCCACCGACTTCGGATGCTCGATGTTCGACACGTCCAGCACCTGCAGGCGTCCGTAGGCGCGGAACGCGGCCGCGTCCTTCGCGCCCTTCACGCCCGACGCCGGGAACACCTCGTCGGCGATGAACACGTAGTTCTTGTGGCGCCACGCGGTGTGCGTGCCGCGGATGAACCCCGGCCCGCCGACCGCCTCGACCTGCGCGTAGAGCGCATTGAGGTCGTACTTGTACTGGCTCACCAGCACCGGGTTGCTCGGCGTGCCGCCCTTCATCCCGTTGCCGACGTCGAGGATGACGAGCCCGTCGTTCCAGTAGCTCAGGTACGCGAGCCCGTCCTGGATGTCGATGTCGTGCAGCGTGCGGCCGGCATCGGGCCGGTCGGTGCGCCACTGCGCGATCTCCTTCGGGTGATACGGGTCGTCGATGTTGATGACGTGCATGGCGCCGGTGCCGTCGTTCGTCAGGAAGACGTTCGTGCCGTACTTGTCCTGCTTGTACACGAACGCCGAGTGCACGCCGGAGGTGACGCCCTCGGTGAACTCCGCGATCACCTTCGGGTGCTCGGGATCCTCGGTCGAGGCGATGACGATGCCGTTCTTCCGGTCGGCCGCGCCCTCGCGCGTGAACACAATGAACTTGCCGTCGGGCGTGGACATGACGTCGTTCACCCGGCGGGTGTTGAGCACCAGCGAGTCGGTGACCACCGGCGCCGCTGGATCGCTCACGTTGATGGCGTAGAGCACGTCACCGCCGCTGCCGCTGCCGAGGAAGGCGTGCTTGCCGTCCGGCATGACCCAGACTTCCTCGGTCGTGAAGCGGGTGCGGGGCAGCCGGCCGACCACGGCCGCGGGCCGGCGCACGTCGCGGGGCCGGAGCGTCACCGCCGCCTCGGCGCTCGATGCGCCGAAGCTCACCGTGACGAAGTACTCCCCGGCGGTGTACCCGACAAACCGGCCGGCCGCCGTCAGCTCACCGCTTCCCGGGGCGAAGCTCCACGACGGCGTGAGCCCGGTGATCTCCTTGCCCTGGGCGTCCTTCGCCTTGACGGCGAAGTCGATCACGTCACCGGTGCGGGCGTCGACGTGCGACGGTGACACCTCCAGCCGCGCGATCGTATTCGCCACCACCTGGACCGGCACCGTGGCCACCGCGGCGCCGGTGCGGGCCGTGACCGTGGCGCGCCCGGGCGCCACCGCGCTCAGCACCCCGTCCGCCGACACCTTCACGACGCCGGGGGCGGAGCTCTTCCAGGCAAAGGTGTCGTCGCGTTCATCGCCGGCCTGCGAATAGCTCGTGGCGGAGAGCCGGAGCCGCTGCCCGGTCACGAGCTTCGTGACCTGCGGCGCCACCGCAATTCGGGCGGCGGGGCCCGCGACCATCTGCACCTCGACCCGCTGGATCACCGGCTTGGTCCCCGTGACGCGCGCCTGCACGCTCACCGCCAGCGTCCCGGTCGAGCCCGAGCGGATGAGCCCGGTGGAGTCCACCGTCCCCTCGAAGCGGCCGCCGGCGCCGAAATAGCGGATGGTCGCGTCCGGCACCGGCTGCCCGAGCGAGTCGAGTGCCCGCGCCGTGAGGCGGAGCGTGTCGCCGGCGGGCATTTGGAGCGATGTGCCGGGAAGGATTTCGAGCCGGGCGATCGGCGAGGCAGCGAGTGGAGTGGCGGGGGCGGGCTGTTGGGTGCCCTGCTGCAGCGAGGCCAGCACGGCCAGAGAGAACAGGATCATGCGAGAATCCGATGTTCGAGGGTGGGGAACGAACGGGACCCGGCCCGCCGGATGGCGGGCGCCGGGTCAGAGTATAACGCGCCGCGCGCGGAGGCGATACCTCACTGCGGCGGGGGCGTGACCTGCACCTGCGGGACCGACTTCACCCCGGGCGTCGGCGGTGGCAGCGGGGCCACCGTGGCGGCGATCGAATCGGGGTTCGGCGGTCCGTGGTCCCGGAATCCCTGCACCGCCGAGGAGGGAAGGAACAGCGGCAGGACGATGTCGGTGCCCTCGACCAGCACCTCGCCGAACTGCTCGAACGCCCCCCCCGCCGCCGTCGGGGCGTCCGCGGTCACGCAAACAAACGTCGTCCGCTCGTCGATCTTCTCGACGTCATCAATCCGCATCGCACAGTTCCGGAGCCGGTCGGCGTAGGACGCGCTGTCGAGCCGCACCGTCACCTGGACCGACGTGACTTCTTTCGGGGCGGTCCGGAGGAGCCGCAGGCGCTCGAGCTTGCCCAGCGCGGCGCCGTCGACGCGGAAGGTGGCGAACTTCACGGGAATCGAGATCGGGTCGGAGGTTTCAAAGACGGTGTGCACGGTCCGCACGCCCTTGCGGACGCCGAACCAAACGCCCATGCCGACGGCGAAGATGAGGAGCGCGCCGGCGGCGATCTTGATCCAATATCGTGTCATGAGGTCCCCCGGAGGTCACCGGCGAGAGAATGTTTCAGATAGTGACGACCTTCGGAGGCCGAAAGTTTCAGGACCGTCAACTCCCCCGCCGATCCGGCAGGCACTTGGTGAATGGAGCTGACAGGCATATCTTTGTCGCACAGTCACTTACGCTGACAGATCCCAGGACGCCATGAGCAAGCCACCCCCCCTCGAACCCCTCCCGGACGGCAACGACGCCGCCGTGGGCTTCGTCCTGCGCCTCGCCCGGGCCATGCAGGCCTATGGCTACCCCGCGCAACGGGTCGAGCACGCGCTTGGCGAGGTGGCGCGCCGGCTGGGACTCACGGCCCAGTTCTTCTCCACGCCCACCTCGTTCATGGCGTCCTTCGGCTCGCTCGAACACCAGCGCACCCACCTGATCCGGGTCGAACCCGGCGACGTGGACCTGGGCAAGAGCGCGGACGTCGAGGCCGTGATCCGGGAGGTCGTCGAGGGACGGGCGACGCCGGCGCAGGGCTCCGCCGACCTGGAGCGCATCCACGCGGCCCCCCCGCGGTACGGCGCCGTCACCACGGTGCTCGCCTTCGGATTCAGCTCGAGCGCCGCTTCGCGGTTCCTGGGCGGCGGGCTCCGCGAGGCGCTGGTGGCCGGCGTGATCGGCCTGGTGATCGGGCTGCTCGGGGTGCTCGCCGGGCGGATCCCCGCGCTCGGGCGGGTCTTCCCGTTCCTCGCCGCCTTCGGCGCCTCCGCGATCGCGGCGGCGGCTGCGACCGTGATGCCGCACTACAGCGTGTATGTCGGCACCCTGGCGGGCCTCATCGTGCTCATCCCCGGGCTCACCCTGACGACCGCCATGACGGAGCTCTCTTCCGGACACCTGGCGAGCGGGACGGCGCGGCTGAGCGGCGCCTTGATGCTCTTCGTCGTCATCGGCTTCGGCGTCGCGATGGGCAGCCAGCTCGTCACCCTGACGCTGGGTGACTACGCCAGCCGCGTGCGCCCGGAGGCGCTGCCCGACTGGACCTGGTGGCTGGCGCTGGTGGGCGCCCCACTCGGCTTCTCCGTGCTGTTCCGTGCCCACGCACGCGACGCCATCTGGATCCTGATCGCGGGCGCGCTCGGCATCGCGGGCAGCCGCCTCGGGTCGGCCGCGTTCGGCCCGGAGCTCGGCGCGTTCGTCGGTGCGCTGTGCGTGGGGGTGGCGAGCAACGCCTACGCCTACCTGCTCAGGCGTCCGGCGTCGGTCACGCTGGTGCCGGGCATCCTGCTCCTGGTCCCGGGCGCGATCGGGTTCCGGAGCCTCTCGTCGCTGCTCGACCGCGAGGTGGTGACGGGAGTCGAGACCGCGTTCACAATGGTGCTGATCGGCGCGGGACTGGTGGCGGGCCTGCTGCTCGCCAACGTGCTGGTGCCGGAACGCCGCGAGGGGTAGTCAGCCCCGCGGGTGATACTGCCGGTGCACGGAGCGCAGGTACTCGCGGTCCACGTGGGTGTAGATCTGCGTGGTGGAGAGGTCGGCGTGCCCCAGCATTTCCTGCACCGCCCGGAGATCGGCCCCGCCCTCCAGCAGGTGGGTGGCGAAGGAGTGACGGAGCGTATGCGGCGTGACGGTCTTGGTGAGCCCGGCGCGCCGGGCGGCCCGCTTCACGATGCCCCAGGCCCCCACCCGAGAGAGCGGGGCCCCGCGGTGGTTGAGGAACACGCGCTGGCGTGAGGCGCCGCGGTCGAGCGTGGGGCGCAAGGTGTGCAGGTACACCGACAGCGCGCCGATGACGCTCCGCCCGATCGGCACCAGCCGTTCCTTGCTTCCCTTCCCCAGGACCCGCACCAGCCCATCCGACATCACGAGATCGGTGAGCCTGAGCCCGCAGAGCTCCGAGACCCGGAGCCCCGCGCCGTACCCGAGCTCGAGCAGGGCCCGATCGCGCCAGCCGAGCGGCTCGTCGATGCTGGGCGCGCCGAGCAACGCCTCCACCTCCGCCACCGAGAGCGTATCCGGCAACGAGCGCCCGAGGCGCGGGCTCTCCAGCCGGTCGCTCGGATCCTCCTTCACCAGCCCCTCCCCCAGCAGGAAGCCGAAGTAGGTCCGGACCGCTGACACGTGGCGCCGGATGGTGGCGGCACTCAACCCCAGGTCCTTGAGGGCGAAGACGAACTCGCGCAGCACCGCCCGCGTGAGGCCGGCGGGGGCGTCGATGCCGCGGGCCAGGGCAAACTCGGCGAGGCGCCGGAGGTCGCGCAGGTAGTTCTCGACAGTGTTGGGGCTGTGCCCCGCCTCGAGGGCGAGGAAATCCCGGAACCCCTCGAGCCAGAATTGCCGCGCGGGGTCCGGGGCGCTCACGGCGGCTCGACGCCGAGGAGGGTCGCCGCCCGGGCGATCATCGCGGCCTCGGCCGGGGTCACCGCGCCATCGGCCTCCGCCACCCGGCGCATGCGTTCCACGAGCCGTTCCCGCTCCTCGGACCGGTACGCCGAGGTGGCCCGCAGGATGGCCGCTTCCAGGGCCGCGCGATCCGCGCTGACCTGCCCGGGCAGGTGGCTGAAGCGGGCCCGCAGCCTCGTCGTCAGCGCCTCGCGCTCGGTGGCGGCCAGGTGCTCGTCGGCCTCGGCCAGCTCGAGCACGAAGGCGGCCACCGCCTGCAATGCGGGATCCACGGCGCCCGGCTCCGCCGCGGGCGCGTGGTCGATCGCCACACGGAGGGCGTCCCAGAGGCGGGCCCGCCGCGTCGTACGCGAGCGCCACCAAGCTAAGCCGATTCCTACCAGCGCGAGCGCGCCCACCAGGGCGAGCCCCGTGTTCAGCCCGCGCAACACCTGCTGGATCCCCTCCCAGCTCTTTCCGATGTACCGCCCGACGACGACCAGGCTGGCAAACCACAGTGCCGACGCGAGGCCGATGGGAACGAGAGCGCGGTGCGGCGGGAGGCGGATGAGTCCGGCGAACGGGGCGACCACGGCGCGCACCCCAGGGAGCAGGCGACCCAGGAACACGCCGGGAAGCCCGTAGCGGATATACCCGCGCTCCAGCGACGCGATCGACTCGGGAGACAGCAGCCGGCGCCCGGCGGGGGTCTCGAAGAGGGCGCCGCCGAGCCGCCGGGCCAGGAAGTAGACCCCCACCGCGCCGGCGAAGTTCGCGGTCCAGCAGACGAGGAAGAGGGTGACCGGATCGAGCAGGCCGCCCACCGAGAGGAAGGCGCCGAGTGCCACGACGGCATCGCCGGGGACGGGCGGGAAGACGTTCTCGATCAAGGCCAGCGAGGCGAGGATGGCATAGACCGCGGCCGGGGGCATCGTGGCCAGCGCGTCCAGCAGCGAGGCGATCAGCGCACCTCCAACGTCGCCACGGCCATCGTGGCGACCCCTTCCCCGCGCCCGACGAACCCCATCCCCTCGTTGGTCTTGGCCTTCACGCTCACCTCGGCGGCGGTGAGCCCGAGGGCCGCGGCCAGCGTGGCGCGCATGGCCGGGATGTGGGGGCCGAGCCGCGGCCGCTCGAGGAGGACGGTCACGTCCGCCTGGACGACACGGTACCCCTGCCCCGCCACGAGGTCGCACGCGGCACGGAGGAGCGCGATGGAATCGGCTCCCTTCCAGCGGGGATCCGTATCAGGGAAGTGCGTGCCGATGTCGCCCGCCGCCGCGGCGCCGAGGATCGCGTCGGTCAGGGCGTGCGCCACGGCGTCGGCGTCGGAGTGTCCGGCCAGGCCGTGGCTGTGGGGAATGGTCTGGCCGCCGAGGATGAGCGGGCGGCCGGTGACCAGGCGGTGCGAGTCGTAGCCGATCCCGGTGCGGGTCATGCCGCCACCGCCGCCTCCTCGATCAGGGAGTAGTCCTGGCGGCGGCGGCGCGGCGTGAAGCCGGCGTCGGCGATGACCCGGTGCATTTCCCCGAGAGTGGCCCGGTAGGTGGTCCCGGCAGCCGAGACGACGTTCTCTTCCATCATGAGCGAACCGTAGTCGTTGGCGCCGAAGCGGAGCGCCACCTGCCCGACCTTGTGCCCCATCGTGACCCAGGACGACTGCATGTTGGGGATGTTGCGGCAGATGATGCGTCCCATCGCCAGCGTGCGCAGGTAGCTGATCGCGTCGGTCTTGGCCCACCCGTCGAACATCGGGGTACCTTCGGGCTGCAGCGGCCAGCATATGAACGCGGTGAAGCCGCCGGTCCGCGCCTGCAGGTCGCGGATCTTGAGCAGATGCTCGATCCGGTCGGCGTTGGACTCCCCCATGCCGTACATCATCGTCACCGAGGTGCGCATGCCCTGTCGGTGGGCTTCCTCCTGGACCCCGAGCCATTCCTCGGTCTGGGCCTTCTTCTTCGCCACCCGTTCCCGCACGGCGTCCACCAGGATCTCGCCGCCGCCGCCGGGGATCGAATCGAGCCCGGCCTCGCGAAGCTGGCGCACGACCTCCGGCATCGGCAGCCGGAAGCGCTCGCTGAAAAACACCACCTCGCTCGGGCTGAACCCGTGAATATGGATGGGGTGGTGCGCCTTGATGTAGCGCATCAGCTCGAGGTACCA
>DAOMFQ010000097.1:0-8529 GCA_035429905.1 Gemmatimonadales bacterium | reverse complement strand
CCGCCGCCGTCGGCCTACCTGCCGACGACCTACACCCGGCCGCACAACCTGGCGGGCTCGTTCTCGGTCACCTTCCCGAACGGGTGGAATGCCGGCAGCACCACCGGCGCCATTTTCCAGAACGTCGGCATCTTCGCCACGTTCCGGGTGGCCAGCGGCACGGCGTACACCGTCTGCCCGGCCGAGAGCGGCAACGAAGGCAACCTGTCGCCGGGCGTCTGCGCCAAGGGCAATTTCGATGGCGACCAGAACGGCGCCCGGATCCCGACCTTCCGGAACGCGGACCTGCGGCTCACCAAGGGCTTCCGGTTCGGGGCCATGGACCTGACGGCGTACCTCGACGTCCGGAACCTCTTCAACTTCGAGAACACGCTCCAGGTCTTCTCGACCACCAACGGCATCGCGAACGCCGCCGAACTCCAGGAAGTGTGGGCGGGTGACTCCGGATCCTACGCGGCCGAAGCGGCGGCGTCCGGTGCCTACGACGCCTCCACCGGGGCCATGACCCTGCCCGCGGCGGGTGCGTGCGACACCTGGTCCCTGCAGAACGGGAACCCGGGCGCACCGAACTGCATCTACCTGATCCGGGCGGAACAGCGCTTCGGCGACGGCGACGGCGTGTTCAGCCTCTCGGAGCAGCGGCGCGCGTCTGCGGCGTACTACTACACGGGGCGGAGCAACGCCAGCTTCACGGCGGCGCCCCGGCGCATGCGCCTCGGGCTGGAGCTCAACTTCTAGCGTGATCGACCAACAGCGGGAGGGGGGCGGCGCGCAGGTGGACGCTCGCCCCCATCCGGCCGAACAGTTTCTACTGAGAGAGGATGCAATGCACTCACCATTCCGTACGAGGGGTATCATCCCGACGGTCACGCTGGCGCTGGCGCTCGCGGTGGCCCTGCCGGCGCTCGCCGCCGCCAAGCCGGAGCCCGGCGCGAAGCCGCGCGGATTCCGGATGCTGGCGAGCGCCATCAGCGCCATGCAGATCAACCGGATCTACTGCGGCCTGTCGTCGACCGGCGAAATCTGCGTCAACGCCTCCGGCTCCTCCACCGTCGGCGGGGCCAACTGGCCGCGCGGCACGGCGGACCAGTACATCTTCAATACCGGTCTTCAGCTGGCCGGCGTGGTCTCCAATCCCGGCGGCGTCTGGGACGGCGACACCACAGGCGCGTTCTTCTTCAACCCGCGGGGCGGCGGCAACGGCGAGCAGGTCCAGCCGATCTACAACGCCTCGGACGCGAGTGACTTCGCGAACTGGCCGGCGGCTGCCTACGTTCCCTCCACGGCGGAAGGCGACGCCGGTGCCGACCTCTATAGCGATCTGCTCCAGGGGACCAAGCAAGCCTCGCAGGGCGACGTGTGGTGGGTGTCGTGGGAAGGCAATCCGGCTGCCACGGCCGGCAACCGGCCGCACCCCCTGGGTGTGGTGGTCGAGACCCGCGGGATGGGCTGGAACTTCCCGAGCGGCAACGAAGACATCATCTACTACATCTACACCTTCTACAACATCAGCTCGACGAATGAGGCGGACTACGTCGGCATCCGGCAGTCGATGAAGGACATCCTGCTGGAGCAGGCGCGGGACTTCCAGGCCTCGAACAACGCCGCGTTCGGTATCTCGCTGCCCACCGGCGGGTACACCCTGACCGACATGTACGCCGCCTTCGGCACCGACATGGACATCGCCAACGCGGTGGTCAACTACTCCAGCGTCAACCTGCCGTTCGCGCTGGGCTATACCTACGTGAGCGACTTCGCGGGCGAGAGCAACTGGTCGTTCGACGCCAACATCTTCGGCCCCCCGTTCTTCCCGGGTGCCGGCTTCGCGGGCGTCAAGTACCTGAAGAGCCCCACCGGGCCGGGCGAAATCCAGCTCTTCTCGAACACCGTCAACACCAGCGCCTCCTTCCGGCCGATCTTCCAGGACGCGAGCAACACGACGCAGCTCTGGCGCTACCTCTCCGGCAACATTTCCACGGCCGCCGGTGACGAAGCGTGCAACCAGGGCGACCAGACGCAGACCCACATCTGCTGGATCAACAACGTTGCGCCGGCGGACATGCGGTTCTTCCAGTCGTCCACCGAACTGACCCTGCCGCCAGGCGGCCAGGGCTCCATCGTCGTGGCGTACATCTTCGCCGCGCCGGTCGCCGTCCCCGGCTGCCCGGCTCCTGGCTGCACCGACGTCAAGCCGGGCAACCCGACCATCCTCGGCAGCGCCCAGGCGATGGGGGCGGGCGGCGTCAACCTCGTGGACAGCATCAGCGGGTACGCGGGGTTCAACGACATCAACGCCGACACGGTTGTGTCGCAGAACGAGTTCCTGGTTGTCAACAACTCGCTGCTTGGCAAGTCCCTCACCGCCCAGGCGGTGTTCGACTCCAAGTTCCTGCTCCCGTTCGCGCCGGCCGCGCCCGCGTTCTTCGTGATCCCGGGCGACAACCAGGTCACCATCTTCTGGCAGCCGACGGAGTCCGAGGACACCGGCGACCCGTACTATGGGCTGGCCTCGAATCCGGCCAACGCGCTCTACAACCCCAACTACCGGGAGTTTGACATCGAGGGCTACCGGATCTACCGGGGCCGGGTGAACAACCCCGCCCAGCTCTTCCTGGTGGCCCAGTTCGACTACGCCGGCACGATCTTTAACGACTACGATGCCGTGGTGAACCCGGTGAACACCTGCGCGCCGGAGCTGAACGTGTACACCGACTGCCCGGTGGCCTACTCGCCGGTCATCCCGGGGCAGCCGCGCACGGTGGCCAATCCGAACAACATCGTGAGCCCGTTCCTGCAGACGAAGTACGGCGACCGGCTCGAGCTGGCCACCGGCACGGTGCTGACCACCAAGATGGACACGGCGGTCACGGGCGCGGCGTCCGGCGGATTCCCGCCGCTCGAGAACACCGAGGTCCCCTTCGTCTTCGTGGACCCGGGGGTCCGGAACAACTTCAACTACTACTACGTGGTCACGGCGTTCGACATCAACTCCCTCGCCTCGGGGCCCTCCAGCCTCGAGTCGCCGAAGTCGAACCCGCTGGCGGTGACGCCGCAGGCTCCGGCGTCCAACTACGCGAATTCCACCACCTTCTCGACCGGGATTTACGGTCGTAACGTGGCACTCACCTCCGCGGGGTCGCCCGCCCCTGCCATCGGTGCCAGCACGGGCCGGTTCGCCGGGCCGATGCCGGCCGCAAATGCCTGGACCATCGGGTTCACCGACTTCGTCCAGCAGGTGTTCGAGGGTGCGGGCAACTTCGCGGTGCGGTTGGATAGCATCACGCTCGGATCGTCCTACGAAACCAGCACCTCGGCCAACACCGCGGCCCCGACGACCTTCCACATGTCGGCGGTGAGCGGCGCGCTGTCCACGCCCCTGACCATGGTGCTCTATCAGGACCCGACCTTCAACACCGCGTCGGGGGCCGTCACCTTTGTGGCCACCCAGATCGACGGTACCCTGGCCGCGATCTACGGGGGAAGCGACGAGTACTTCCTCAAGGGCCAGGTGACCATGCAGCTGGTCGGCACCTACTACTCGAACGCATATGGGCGCGGCTGCGTCAATGCCGCCGCCGGGTTCGACGTGGGCGGCGGGTGCTCCTACCAGGGTCCCCGGTGGTTCGCCGGGCCCTCGCCGACCGCCAATGAAACGATGGACAATCCGAACGGCGGCAACCCGGCCAACTTCACCACCAACACCGTGAATACCGCCTTGGCGAACAACGCCGGGTGGAACAACGCGGGTGAATTGCCCGGCGTGTCGGTCATCTACAATCCGCAGTCCTACGAGACCGTCCAGACGGCATGGCGCCAGATGGAAGGCATCGGCTCGGGCGCCAAGCGGATGGCCGACTACAACGTGTACTTCGGCACCGGGGGCAAGATCGACTCGGTCATCGACGTCACGCACAATGTGCCGGTTCCCTTCGATGCCTTCGGGACGCGGGACATCGATGGCGATGGAACCCCGGAAGTCGACTCCGTCTACAACGGCGGCTGGGGCATCCTGAACGCGACCAACGCGCCCGGCTCCGGCCTCACCGCCAGCTACGACCGGCGGACGGAGCTGACCATCGGCGACATCGGGTGCGTGCGGCCCTACAAGACCTACGTCGTTGGGCGCACGGGCGGTATCATCGCCTGCCCGGGTCCGGTCTATTTCCTGACCGACTCGGTCAAGCCGGGCCCCACGGCGTTCGTGACCACGTCCACCGCCGACGCGACCAACGGCGCGCGGACGGCCCCGGTCTCGACCCAGCAGGGGTTCATCATGTTGCTCGGCGGCGAGATCTACCAGTTCGGCATGCCGAGCACCACGCCACCCGCCGACAATTCCGTCTGGTCGGTGCGTGACTACGTCGGCGCCATCACCGGCGGCGTCGGGTTCGGCGGCGACGAGGGCCCCTATGCCTTCGCCAACGTGCCGCGGCCGTTCACGGCCGTCGGGGCGGAACTCCGGGCCAACTACGACGTCATCAACCAGGTCAATGCATCCACGAACTACGACCTGTCACAGGTGCACACGGTCCCGGACCCGTACTACGTGACCAGCCCCTACGAGGTCGACTGGACGAGCAAGATCATCAAGTTCGTCAACCTCCCGACGCAGGCGACGATCCGGATCTACTCGTCGAGCGGCGTCCTGGTCCGGGTCCTGAATTACTCGGCACCCACCAACGGCGGCATGCTGGACTGGAACGTCCGCAACCGGAACAACCAGATCGTCGCCAGCGGCGTGTACTTCTATCACATTGAATCGGGTAATGCGCGCCACATCGGCCGCATGACCATCGTCAACTACGCCCAGTAGCCACGCCGGGGGTGGGGGGAGTTCCTCCCCCCACACTCCGCATCCAGGAGACAGATACCTTATGAAGCGGCACACTGTTTATGGGATGGGCCTGGCGGCGTTGCTGGTCGGCGGACTGCCCGCGGCCCTCGCGGCGCAGAACGACTCCCTGATCGGCGCGAGCAACACGGCGTACGGCACCACGTCGGGGGAGTTCCTCCTCCTCGGCGCGAGCGCCCGCGGCGCCGCCCTCGGGAACGCCTTCCAGGCGATCGCCAACGACGTCTCCGCGCTCTATTACAATCCCGCCGGCATCGCGTTGATGGACGGCCCCGGAGCCCTCGTCAGCTCGTATTCGTACGTGGCCAACACCAAGTACAGCTGGGGAGGCCTCTCCTTCCCCTTCTCGGGCGGCGCCCGGGCGGTCGGCCTGCACCTCGGCACCTTCGGGTTCAAGGACCAGCCGGAATACACGGCGGAACTGCCTGATGGCACCGGCGCCACCTACTCCGTGAGCGAGACGTACATCGGCCTGACCTACGCCGAGAACTTCTCGGACCGCTTCTCCGCGGGCCTCACGGTGAAGGGCGTGTTCGATCAGCTGGCCGAAGTCTCGGGGAGCGCGTTCGCGGTGGACTTCGGGACCAACTTCCACTCGGCCCTGAACAACCACCCGATCAAGTTCTCCTTCGTCATCCAGAACCTCGGGAGCAACCTGACCTACAGCGGCGACGTGCTCAATGTCGGCGTCCCGCGCGACCCGATCCAGGGTGAGGACCCGGTGCCGAACAACCCGGCGCCGGCGGCCTACCGGACCAAGGCGTTCTCGCTGCCGACCACGTTCACCGTGGCCGTGGCGTACGACATCCTGGCCCAGGAGAACACCCGGTGGACGCTGCTGGCGGACTTCAACCAGCCGAACAACACCGGGCCCGGGTACGTGTTCGGGACGGAACTGGCCTTCCCGCGCATGGGTGGCAGCAACTTCAACGCGGCGGTCCGCGGCAGCTACAGCTACGCCTCCGCCAACAGCGGCCAGGATGTCTCGGGCAGCCAGTTGAACGAGGAGCAGAGCTTCCAGGGCACGGCCGCCGGCGGCGGGCTCTCGTACTCCACCGAGAGCTTCAGTCTCGGGTTCGACTATGCCTGGCGCTACATGGGCATTCTCGGCTCGACCAATTACTTCACGTTCAGCATCGGCTGGTAACCGGCACGATGTGACGGCGGCGGCCATGGCCGCCGCCGCCCAGGAGCACAATGGTCCGTTGGGTTTCCCTCGCGCTGGCGGCCGCCGTTGCGGCCGCGCCGACCGGGGTCGGAGCGCGGCAGTCCGAAGACGTCATGGCGGTCCGGACGGTGCGCTTCTACCGGGCTGAGAACCGTCAGACGCTGGTCAAGGCGTTCGTCCAGATCCCCTATGTGCTGTTTTCGGGGAGCGCGAGCGCGGGGCCCAACGGCCTGGTCACCTACTCGGTGACGATCAAGGTGACCGATTCGACAGGCCTCGGCCTGCAGCAAGACACCTGGGTCAACCATCTCCGCCGGGAGAACGCGCAGCAGGGTGTGTACGGGCTGGAGATGCTCGAGTTCGCGGTGGCACCGGGGGCCTACGTACTGGACGTCACGGTCGAGGACAGCATCACCGGCCGGAAGGCGTTCGCCAGGGCGGACATCCAGGGGTTCCGGACGCCGCCCGCGGTGTCGGACCTGCTGCTCTCACCGCAAATCCGGGTGGCAGCCGCGGGCGACACGGTCCCGAAAGCCGGGGAGCTTCGCGTCGGGAATGCGCTGGTGACGGGAGCGGTGGAACTGCACCTCACGCCCCTCCGGAGCCGGGCCTACTACCTGCTCGAGGCGTACAGCGGAGAATCGGCCAGCGGCACCCTGACGGCCGCCATCCGCGACTCGACCGGGAAGACGATCCTGAAGACGCCGGCCGCGGTGGTGAACGTGCCGGCAGGCGGCGGGGTGCTGAAGGGACAGCTGGACCTCACCGGGTTGCCCGAAGGCACCTACAGCATGGCGGTGGCCGTGCAGCTTGGCGGGGTCGAGTCGGAACGCCAGCAGCCGCTCACGATGGCGGGTCTCGAGGAGACCCTCGCCAAGGAAGCCGCGCGGATCGAGCAGGAACAGCGGACCGACGCAGGATACTTCGGCGCCATGAACGAGGCGCAGCTGGACAGCGCGGCCGCGCCGCTGATCTACATCGCGAGGCCGGCGGACAAGCTCAACCTGTACAAGGACCTGAGCCTCGACGCCAAGCGGCGCTGGCTCACGCAGTTCTGGGTGGCGCGGGACCTGACCCCCGGCGTGGACCGGAACGAGACGCGGGAGAATTTCTACAGCGCGGTGGCGTACGCCAACCAGGCCTTCAAGGAAGGCGGACGCCGGACCACCCCGGGCTGGCGCAGCGATCGGGGCCGGATCTACGCGAAGTACGGCCCGTACGACGAGCTGCTGGAGCGGATTGCCGTGGGCCGCGCGCCGACCTACCAGGTGTGGCGGTACACGCAGCAGAAGGACCGGTATTTCATTTTCATTGACCTGAGCAACTTGGGCGCGTTCCAGTTGATCTACTCCAACGACCTCACCGAAACCTCCAAGCCGGACTGGATGGAGCTCCTGACCGCCGGTGGAGTGCAGGATGTGAGTCGCTGGCTTGGCGTGGACTTCGGATCGCTGCCGGCCAGCCAGTAGGTAGACCGCCCGGGCACCATGGGAGTTTCACTGCAGGACGCCGGAAAGAGCCGCTTTCCACCGTCTTCCGAGAACGAGGTACAAGTATGACGCGTATGATTCGTAGTTCGGTCCTCCTCGCCGCGTGCCTGGGACTGTGGTCGTGCACCAGCGACCCCACCGCCGACGAGGCGGGCGTTCCCACGGCTATCATCGCCACGCCCGGCGTCGCGTTCGTCGCGCAGGGTTCGAGCCAGCTGCTCAAGTTCGGCCTGGTGGACGAACTGGGCGGTCTCGTTCCCTCGACCTGGACCATCGGGGCCGTGCCCCCTGAGTTCACCGTGGCGTTCGACTCGACCTTCCGCGTGGTCTACAACTCCGACGGCACCCTGACCCTTCCGGACAACCAGTCGGAAATCCGGGTCACGGTCACCGGCGTGAGCTCGGGCGCGGCGTCGTTCAACGTGTCGGCCAGCGGCATCACGCTGCCGGTCACGGTGAGCATCGTGCCGACCAACGTGCCTGCCACCTTCAACACGACGACCCCGCAAATCGGGGAAAACCTCGTGGTGACCATGCCGGCGGGGCTCACCCTCCTCCCTGGCGCGACGTTCTCCGTCCCGGGGGGCGCGCCCCCGATCGTGGTGTCGCAGGCAGGCGACGGCAGCTCGGTCACGCTGCAGCTGGCCCCGGGCTCGTCCGGCGTCATCACCATGGACGGCGTCACCCCGGACTTCGCCGATCTGGACCTGGCGCTCCCGACCACGGTGAGCGTCACGGCCGGCGCCACGTCCGTCTTCACGGGAACCGACGCATATGCCACCGCGCCGCTGGTCGTGCCCGGTGGATTCTACGACTTGGGGACCTGGGGCGGGGCGGCCGATTGCGGCCTCGACTGTCAGGTCTACAGCGTCTCGGTTCCCGCCGCGGGCGACTACGACTTCAGCCTGACTTGGGATAACAACACCGACCTCGGCCTGTACTTCCTCGATGACACCTTTACCTACCTCGCTGATGCCTGCGACGCGCATGGCAACGGGGCGGGCGCGGGGCCGGAAGCG
>DAOMFQ010000096.1:0-8620 GCA_035429905.1 Gemmatimonadales bacterium | reverse complement strand
ACCGCGCCCGGAGCGCCGACACGATTTCCGCGCCGTGCAGGTCGCCGGACGGTTCCCCCGCGGACACGAGGATCCGGGGGGCCGGGCCGGTCATGCCGCTCGCACCACCGCGCCCACCCGGAGGGCCAGGTCGAGGGCCGCCCGGCCCTGCTGGCCGGTGACCCCGCGGCTCGGCTCGCCGCGCACCGCCCGCACGAACTCGGTGAGCTCGAGCCGGAGGGCGTCGCCCTCGGGGGCGGTGAGCGTGAGTTCCTCGACGGCCTCCTCGAGGCTGGTCCCGGTACCCCGCTTCCAGCCGGGCCGCACGCGCAGGTAGTTCGCCGTGCCCGCGGCGAGATCGAGGGTGAGGTAGCCGCTGTCCTGGTAAATCCGGATCCGCCGGACCCGCTGGCGGCCGATGCGGGAGGCGGTGATCGAGGCCACCGCGCCCCCCGGCAGTTCCAGGCGGGCATTGACGAGGTCGAGGTGCGACGACAGCACGGCCCCGCCGACGGCCCGGACGTCCGTCACCTCGGGCGACCCGGTCAGCGCGAGCAGCAGGTCGAGGTCGTGGATCATGAGGTCGAGCACCACCGACACGTCGGTACCGCGCGGCGAATACGGCGCGATCCGCTCCGCCTCGATGTAGCGGGGATTCTCGATGACCGGGAGCGCGGCGCGCACCGCCCGGTTGTAGCGCTCGATCTGGCCCACGTGCAGCACGACGCCCGCCTGCTCGGCGGCGGCAACGAGCGCATCCGCCTCGGCGAGTGTGGACGCCAGCGGCTTTTCCATGAGCACCGCCACGCCCCGCTCGAGCGCTCGGAGGCCGACCTCGGCGTGCACCGAGGTGGGCACCGCGATCGACACGGCGCGGACCCGGCCGAGCAGCGCGTCCACCTCGGCGACGACCGGCGCGCCGACCTCCGCGGCCACGCGCGCGGCCGTCTCGGGGTTGGCGTCGTACACGCCCACCAGGCGGACGCCCTCGAGCGTGGCGAGGTGCCGCGCGTGGTGCCGCCCCAGCGCGCCGACCCCGATGACGCCGACGTCGAGCGGTGTGCTCACGCCGGCACGCCCCGGCCGGAGGACTCGACGAAGCCGATGAACCGCTCGATCTCGGGCAGGTCCGGGAGATCGAGGCGGGCCCGTTCGATGGCCTGGGTGAGGTTGAGGTCGGAATTGAAGCACAGCCGATAGGCGCGCTTGAGCCCGGCGATCGTCTCCGAGGCGAATCCGGCCCGCTGCAGGCCGATCGAGTTCAGGCCGTAGAGCTCCATCGGGTTGCCGGACGCCTTCACGTAGGGAGGCACGTCCTGATTGACCCGGGTACATCCGCTCACGAACGCGTAGCTGCCGATCGTGACGAACTGGTGGACAGCGGCCAGCCCGCTCAGGTTCGCATAGTCGTGGATGGTGACATGTCCGGCGATCTGGGTGGCGTTGGCGATGATGACACGGTCCCCGATCCGGCAGTCGTGCGCCACGTGCACGTAGGACATCAGGAAGCACCGGGCGCCGACGACGGTCCGGCCGGTGGCAGCGGTGCCCCGGTTGACCGTGGCATACTCGCGAATGACCGTGCCCTCCCCCACCTCCACCCAGGTCTCCTCGTCCTTGAACTTGAAGTCCTGCGGCGGCCCGCCGAGGACGGAGCCCTCGCCGATGACGACGTCCCCGGCGAGGCGCACGTAGCGCTCCAGCGTGGCCCGGGGCCCGATGCGGCAGCGATCACCCACCACGACGTCCGGCCCGATGATGGCGAAGGGCCCGACCTCGACGCCCTCGCCGAGCTGGGCGTGGGGGTGCACCAGCGCCGTCGGGTGGATGCGGGCCGTCACCGATCCACCACGGCGGCCATCATCTCCGCCTCGACGGCCACCTTGCCGTCCACGTAGGCCACGCCCTTCATCTTGCAGGTCTTGCCCCGGAACTGGACCATTTCCAGCTCGAATCGCAGCTGGTCGCCGGGGAGCACCGGCCGGCGGAACTTCACGTTGTCAAGCGACATGAAGTACACCACCTTCTCCTCGGCCATCTCGACGAGCGACCCGAGCAGCAGCATGCCCCCCACCTGGGCCATCGCCTCGATGATCAGGACCCCCGGCATGATCGGGTGCCCCGGGAAGTGCCCCTGGAAGAACGGCTCGTTGATCGTGACGTTCTTGATGCCGACAATCCGCTTCTTGCCCTCGATCTCGATGATCCGGTCCACCAGCAGGAACGGGTACCGGTGCGGAATGACATCGAGGATCTTGCCGATGTCCATGGCGATCCCGCCTTCCCGTTGCCCGGTGCGGGCAATGGCACGGGCCAGCGCGATGTTCCCCTGGTGGCTCGGACGGGTGGCCACGATGTGGGCCTGGACCCGCCCGCCGATCAGGGCGAGGTCGCCGATCAGGTCGGCCGCCTTGTGGCGGACGAACTCGTCCGGCCACCGGAGCGTGGTTCCCTCGGCGAGCCCCGTGTCGGTGAGCACCACCGCGTTGGCGGTGCTGGCGCCCTTGATCAGGCCCTTGGCCTTGAGCGCCTCGACCTCGTGCACGAACCCGAAGGTGCGCGCACCGGCCAGCTCGCGCCCGAAGACCTGCGCGTTCACCTCGTAGCTGCCGGCCTGGGATCCGATGAGCGGGTGCGGAAAGTCGATGGTCACGGTCACGCGGCCGCTGCCGGCCGGCGACACGACGTAGCTCGACCCCCCCTCGGTCACCGTGAAGGGGGCCAGCACCCGGAAGACGACCGGATCGCCGTCCTGCGCCTGCTCACCGGCCTGTTCCAGCGCCTCGAGCCAGGGCCGGAAGGACCCGTCGAGGGCGGGCGGCTCGGGGCCGTCCAGGTCGATGTAGAGATCGTCCAGCCCCAGCGCACCGACGGCCGCGAGCACGTGCTCCACGGTATGGATGGCCTGGTCGCCCTGGCCGAGGACGGTGCGGCGGTCGGTCGCTTCCACTTCCTCGAGCCGGGCGGCGATTTCGGGGCGGCCCGCGAGGTCGGTGCGCCGAAAGACGACCCGTCGCCCGGCGGGCGCCGGACGGAAGGTGACAGTCACGGCCGCCCCGGTGTGCAGCCCCGCCCCGCTGAGGGCGACTTCCCGCCCGATGGTCCGCCTAGCCACGGTCACCTCGCTTGGACACCAAGTCTTCGAGCTGGTTGATGATCTGGGCCAGCCGGTAGAGGGCCGACTGCGCCCGGAGGTAATCCCGCTGGCGCCGCGCCGGCGATCCGCCCATGTCGGTACGCGGCGGCACGTCCTGGCCGATGCCGGACTGCGCGCTCACCCGGACGCCGTCCCCCAGGGTGATGTGCCCCACCACGCCGACCTGCCCGGCGAGGATCACCCCGTTGCCCATGCGGGCGCTGCCGGCCACTCCGACGCCCGCCATGATCAGGCACCCGCGGCCGACCCGGACGTTGTGCGCCAGGTGCACGAGATTGTCGATCTTGGTGCCCGCGCCGATGACCGTGTCGTCGAGGCTGCCCCGGTCGACACAGGAGTTCGACCCGACCTGCACGTCGTCCTCGAGGATGCACCCGCCCACGTGCCGGATGAGTCGGTGTCCATCGGGACCCGACGCGAAGCCGAAGCCGTCGCCGCCGATCACGGCGCCGGCCTTGAGACGCACGCGGTGGCCCAGCCGGCTGCCTCGGTGGCACACCGCGTGGGGGCCGACGTCCACGTCGTCCCCGAGGGTGACCTCGTCCTCCAGCACCGCCCCGGGCCCGATCCGGCAGCGCGCGCCGAGCCGGACGCCGCGGCCGAGAACGGCGTGGGGCCCGATCCACACCTCGCCCTGCCAGGTGGCGCCGCTGCCGATGCGGGCCGTCGGGTCCACTCCCCAGGCGGGCACCGGCTCCGGCAGCAGCACCGGGACCACCTGCAACAAGGCCTGGGCCGGGTCATCCACCACGATGCGGGTGGCCGGGCCGCCCGGTTCCCCGGCGTGCTCGGCGCGGAGCAGCACCGCACCTGCCGCGGACGCGCGAAACATCTCGAGGTACCGCGGGGCGCTCAGCAGTGACAAGGTGGCCCCGTCGGCCCGGTCGAGCGGGCCCACCGCGGTCAATGCCAGGGCCCCATGACCAAGCAGGCGGCCACCGACGAGATCGGCGACCGCCTGCGCAGTGAGCGAGGACGTCGTCACGGGCTCAGCTGCCGCCGCCGGCCTTCAGCTGGTCGATGACCTTCTGGGTCAGGTCCAGCGAACGGTCGGCCGCGACGATGCCGGAATTCTGCACGCCGACGTCGAAGATCATGGCGTAGCCGCCGGCCGCCCGGACTCCCTCGACGATCGAGGTGACCCGCTGCTGGATCGGCTCGAGGAGGTCGCGCTCGCGCTGGACCGCCTTCTCCTGCAGTTCCTGCATCCGGGCCTCGAGCCGCTGCTGCTGCGCCTCGAGATCCTTCTGCTTGGCGGTGCGCGCCGAGGGGCTCAGCACCACCGAGCTCTGCTGGAAGGCCTGCACCGCCGAGTCGAGCGAGGCCTGCATCTTCTGCACTTCGAGCCGGTAGCCCGCGACCTCGCTGGTGTAGAGCGACTCGGCCTTGGCGTAGCCCGGGGCCGCGGCCAGCACCATCCGGGAATTGATGAAGGCGACCTTGCCGGCGGTCTGCTGCGCCGCTGCGGGCAGCACCGCGAAGCCGGTCGCCATGGCGGCGAGTGAAAGCGTTGAAACGATCCGTCCCATCGTGTACTCCTGCCGTAGTGTCCGTGAAGGTGGACGTGCCTGGGTTAGAAGATATTGCCGATCTTGAAGTGCAACTTCCACGCGGGCGCCGGTTGGCCCTGGATGTTCAGACGGTCGATCCCGTAGGCCAGGTCGATCCCGATCGGGCCCAGGGGGGAGATCAAAGCTACCCCGACGCCCACGCCGCGGTAGAGGCGGCTGGGGTCGAACTGCGACGGGGTCCGGTACACGTTGCCGGCGTCGAAGAACATGTTGACGTACAGCGACTGGCTCATCCGGGCGCCGACTTCGGTCGTGAGGGCCGCGTAGGACTGCCCGAACGAGTTCGGACTCGCCCGGCTGGAGTTCGAGAAGGGGTTGTACCCGTCCGGCGTGATGGAAAATTCCTCATAGCCGCGGAGCGGAATGCCGTACTGGACGCCGCCCATCGAATACAGGTCGGTGAAGAACGGCCCGGCGTTGCCGAAGATCCACCCGGCCTTCGCCGAGAGCCCCAACACGAACTGCACCCCGCGGCCCAGCTGCTGCGTCTTGCCCAGGCCGCCCAGGGGGACGTACCACTTGCCTTCATACTCGAGCTTCTGGAAGTCGCCGTCGCCACCCAGGATGCCGCCGGTGAACTCGAGGTTGGTGGTCACCTGGCTGCCGCCCGTGGCGAAGGGCAGCCCGACCCGGGTGTCGCGGACCAGGCTGAAGCCCACGGTGGACTTGGCGCACTGGTCGCAGTTGTAGCGCTCCCGCAGGCTCACCGACCCGCCGGAGTAGCTGATGCTCATCAGGCTGTAAGACGTGAAGAGCCGCGTGTACCGCGAGCCGAACACCGGAAAGCCGACCTGGACCGAGCCGCCCGCCTGCTGCCGCCGGCCGAGGTCGCCGATGATGTACCGCTGCCGGGAGTTGAAGAGCGCGATGGTCCCGGACATCCGCGAGCCCTGGATGGACGGGTCGGTGTAGGACAGGTTGAAGTCGTTGATGTTGCGGCCGAACTGCCACTGGAACTTGCCCCGCTTGCCCCGGCCGAAGAGGTTGGGCTCCTCGAGGCCGAGGAATCCGCCGAGCCCGGTGCCCTGCCCCAGCGACGCGCCGAAATTGATGTTGCCGGTCCGCTTCTCGACCACCGTGAACGTGATGTCGACGTCCTGCCCGTTCTCGGTCGGCGCCACGTCGGGGGGCGGCAGCGGCTGGAAGAACCCGAGGTTGTTGATGTTCTGGTAGCTGCGGATCAGGAGTTCACGATTGAACACCGACCCCGGCAGAATCACGATGGCGCTCCGGATGACCGACTCGTGGGTGACGTCGTTGCCGACGATCATGATCCGGTTGACCGTGGCCGGGGCGCCTTCCTCGATCCGCCAGCGAAGGTCGATGACCGGCGTGCCCTCCGGCGTCACACGCCGGCTTTCTTCGGCCGTGACCCGGGCATAGATGTAGCCCGAGTTGGCGTACAGGTCCTGGACCCGGGTGGTCGCCGCTTCCCACGCCGCCCGGTTGAACGGCTGGCTCACCAGCGGCGCCGAGGCCCGGACTGCCGCGGCACCGCCGAATGGGTAGAAGGCCCCGATCTCATCGCTGGAATACCGCCGGTTGCCGATGACGTCGATCTTGCCGACGTAATACACCTGCCCTTCTTCCACCGTCAGCGCCAGGGTCGCCTTGCCGGTGCGCTCGTCCGCCAGGACGGTATCCTGCACCACCTGGAAGTCGATCAGCCCCTTGGACCCGTAGAAGTTCGGCAGGTTCTGCCGCAGGTCCTCCTCCACCTTGAGTTCGTCGTAGGTGCCCTTCTGGAACCAGAGGAAGCCTTCCGGGCTGGTGTCCATGTGCTTGGCCACCTGCTTGTCGGTGAAGCGCTCGTTGCCGTTCACCGTGATCTGGCTGATGGCAATCCGGTTGCCCTCGAGAACCTGGAAGACCACCTGGACTGTGCCGTCGGGCTGCACCAGTTCGGTCGCGGTGGCCCTGGCCTGGAAATACCCCTTGTCGGCATACACCGAGTCGATCCCGGCCCGGCTCCTGGCCAGCGCGCTGCGGTCGAGGGGGCGCCCCACCACGAGGGTCACGCGGTCCCGCACCGAGTGTTCCGGGAGCTGGCGCACCCCCACGAGGCTCCAGCCCGACAGGATGGGCCGTTCCTTGACGACGACGATGAGCACCAGCTTGCCCCCGTCGTCGCGCTGCTCGACGTGGACGTCGTCGAACTGGCCGGTCTGGTAGAGGGCGGTGATGGCGCGCTGGATGTCGCGATAGGTGACCGGCTGGTGGAGGATCAGGCCGGAGGTGCCCAGGACCTGCGAGGCGGTCAGGCGCACGTTGCCCTCGACCCCCAGGCTGTCCACGGGGGGTGAGCCCGCGTCCTGACCGCGCAGGGGATGCGCAGCCAGGACCAGGAAGGCCAGCAGGGGGATGCCGCGGCGAAGCATCAGGAGAAGGACGTCCGGCCTCGCTGGGCTCAGGCCCGGGTGCTGGTCAGGGCGCGGAACGCGAGCGACTTGCCGTCCGGGGCGAGGTCCACCTCGACCTCGTCTCCCCGCGCGACCTCGCCGAGCAGGATCTTCTCGCTCAGCGGATCCTCGACGAACTTCTGGATGGCGCGCTTCAGGGGGCGGGCGCCGTACTGCTGGTCGTATCCCTGCCCGGCCAGGAACTCGACGGCGGCCGGCGTGAGCCGGACCTCGTCGCCCAGGCGGCGCGCCACCTCGCGCAGCAGGATGCCGACGATGTCGGCGATGTGCTCCCGGCTCAGCGGATGGAAGACGATGACGTCGTCCAGACGGTTCAGGAACTCGGGATTGAAGACCTTGGCCATCTCCTCCTTGACCTTGGCCGACATGGTCTCGAACGACGCCGAGGCGTCCTGGGTGTGGAAGCCGAGGCTCTTGGACTGCGTGATGTCCCGGGCGCCCACGTTGGACGTCATGATGACGACGGTGTTCTTGAAGTCGATGACCCGGCCGTAGTTGTCGGTCAGGTGCCCCTCGTCGAGCACCTGCAGCAGGATATTGAACACGTCCGGGTGCGCTTTTTCGATCTCGTCGAGCAGCACGACCGAGTACGGCTTCCGGCGCACCAGCTTGGTCAGGGTGCCCGAGTCCTCGTAGCCGACGTAGCCCGGGGGCGCGCCGATGAGCCGGGACACGGAGAACTTCTCCATGTACTCGGACATGTCCACCCGGATCAGGGCCGACGGGTCGGCAAACAGGAACCTGGCCAGGGCGCGCGCCAGCTCGGTCTTCCCGACGCCCGTGGGCCCCGAGAAGATGAACGACCCGATCGGCCGGTTCGGGTCCTTGAGCCCCGCCCGGCTGCGGCGGATGGCGCGGGACACGGCCCGGATGGCCTCGTCCTGCCCCACCACCGAGCCGTGGATTTCCTCCTCCATCCGGAGCAGCCGGGAGGCCTCGGCCTCCTGGATCCGGGTGACGGGAATGCCGGTCCACCGCGACACGATGAAGGCGATCGCCTCCTCGTCGATGGTGGGGCGCCGGGTCTGGCGGTCCCGCTCCCACTCCTCCTGCCGGAGCCGGATCTGGTTCTGGAGGTCGCGCTCCCGATCGCGCAGCGAGGCGGCGCGCTCGAAGTTCTGATCGCGGACGGCCTCTTCCTTGTCGACGTTCACCTTGTCGAGGTCGCCCTTGAGGGCCGCCACCTCGGGCGGCGGCGCCTGCGACGCCAGGCGGGCGCGCGCGCCCGCCTCGTCGATGACGTCGATGGCCTTGTCCGGGAGGAACCGGTCGGTGATGTAGCGTTCCGACAGCTGGGCCGCGGCCTTCAGCGTCTCGTCGGGGATCATGACGCGGTGGTGGTCCTCATACTTCTTCCGGAGCCCCTTGAGGATCTCGAACGTTTCGTCGATGGTCGGCGGCTCCACGACGACCGTCTGGAACCGCCGCTCCAGCGCGCCGTCCTTCTCGATGTACTTCCGGTACTCGTTGAGCGTCGAGGCGCCGACGCACTG